>JBOHRY010000269.1:0-36302 GCA_050732955.1 Gemmatimonadales bacterium
GTATTTCGCAACAGGACTGACGAGCCACGAGGCCGACGCCGACAAGAACGGCAGCGTGTCGGTCGCCGAGGCGTTCAACTACGCGCGCGACCAGGTGGCCAAGGAATACGAGGCGACGAACCGCCTGCAGACGGAACATCCGACCATGGTGGACAGTGCTGGCGTGGCTACCCGGATCGCATTTGGCGGTGCGTCAGCGAGCGCCGATCCGCGTGTCATCGCGCTGGCCGGCGAGCGACGCGTGCTGGAGGCGCAGGTCGATTCGCTGCGGCACGTGAAGGCGAGCATGGATTCAACGACTTATGAGAGCGCCCTGGAAAAGTTGCTCTTGCAGATCGCGGCGAAGACGCGGGCAATAACTCAGGCGCAATCCGGGGCACACCCGTGACGCTCGGTCGCGCGTTCTGGTTGCTGATCGGTGTGTTACCTGCGTGTCTCGCTGGACAGGCCAGAAAGCCCGGGGATCAGCGTGGCGTGCCGGGCCTCATCGAGTCGGGAAAGCCGGACGATGCCGAACGCGCGGCAAGAGCCGGCGGCAATGCAATGGCGGTGACGCTCGGCGAGATCCTCGTCCTTCGCGGCAAGTTGCCGGCGGCCGATTCGATCTTCCGTGCGGCGGTCGCTGCGAAGCTTCCCGCGTACCGTTCGGCGGAGGCGGCCCTGGCCGAACTGGCCGCTCGTCGCGGTGATCGCGTGGCCGCGATGTGTCTCGCCGAGACAGTAACGCTTGCATATCAGCAGGGCGGCGGCTCGTGGCCACCCGACGACCAGGTCGCGGCCGGCCGGGCGTTCGCCGTGCTGGGCCGTTGGGACCCGCAGGCATTTCACGACGCACTGCGCGCGTACGATCACGCCGTGGCGGTCGATAGCAGCAACGTCGATGCCGAACTCCGGGCCGCCGATCTCTTCCTCGACAAGTACAATGCTCCGGACGCGCGGGCGAGCTACCAGCTGGTGCTGGCGCGAGTCCCCGATCAGCCGCGCGCGCTCTTCGGACTCGCGCGCGCCGACGCGTTCGAAGGAAATCCGGGAGCCATGGGGCTTCTTCGCCAGAGCCTCAAGAGCAATCCGGCGCTGGTCCCGGCATTGCTGCTGCTGGCGAAGCAACATCTCGATGCGGAGGCGTACGACTCTGCGACCGCCGCGGCTCGGCGCGCGCTCGCGATTGATCCGAGCGCGGTGGCGGGTTGGGGTGTGCTCGGCGCGATCGCCTGGTTGCACGGTGACTCCGCGGATTACCACACGGCGCTGGCGGCCGCGGAACGCGAGCAGCCGGCGCCGGTGGATTTCTACGCCCAGATCGCCGAGCTCGCGGCACAGCAGCGGCGATATTCCGACGCCGTGGTCATGGCGAATCTGGCTGTCAATGCTGATTCCGAGTCGGCTCGCGCGGTCGCCGTCCTGGCGTACAATCAGCTGCGCACTGGCGACATGGTGGCCGGGCGCGCGAATCTCGACCGCGCGTTCGCACTCGATCCCTACAATCTCTGGCACAAGAACACGCTCGACCTGCTCGACCAGGTCGCCACGTTCAAGACAGTCAGCACGCCGCGCTTCCGGATCGTGGCACCGGCCGACGAGGCAGACTATCTCGCGCTCTACCTCGGCCCGCTACTGGAGGCCGCGTACGATTCATTCGCGATCCGCTACCAGCACCGTCCGCCGGTGCCGATTCGCGTCGAGCTTTATGGCCGCCACGCCGATTTCTCGGTTCGCACTGTCGGCCTGACGGGGCTGGGTGCCCTTGGTGTGAGCTTCGGGCCGGTGTTGATCCTGGATTCGCCGCGCGCGCAACAGACCGGCGATCTCAATTACGGTTCGACTGCGTGGCACGAACTCGCCCATACGTTCACGCTGGGACTCTCGCAGCACCGTGTACCGCGCTGGATTTCGGAAGGGCTGTCGGTGCTGGAAGAACGGCGCGCGGGACATGGGTGGGGTTTCGAGGTCTCGCCCGATTTTCTGGCGGCGTACAAGGGCGGGGTTCTTCCCCGGGCGAGTCAGATCAACGACGGGCTCGTCCGACCAACCTTTACGAACGAGATCGGTTTCAGCTACTACGAGGCATCGCTGGTCTGCGCCATGATCGAGGGGGAAGATGGCATCGCCGGAATTCGCGCGATGCTCACGGCCTACGCCGAGGGATTCGATACGCCGGCCGTGCTGCAGCGCGTGCTCGGACTGACCCGGGACGCGTTCGACCAGCATTTCGATCAATGGCTGCGGAGCCGGTTCGCCAGTGCGCTCGCGGTGATCGACTCGTCCGATGGCACCCGGGGCGCCACTGGCGCGTATGTCACGATGGTGCATCGCGGTGCCGCGTTGATCAAGTCGGGACAGATCGACTCGGCTCGAACGGTCCTTCGGCGCGCGCAGCAGCTCTTTCCGGAGGATGGTACCGTCGATGGGCCGGCCTGGCAGCTGGCTCACCTCGACCGTGATCAGGGTCAGCTTCAGGCGGCGATCTCGCAGATCGACGCGGTTACCATGCGCAGCGAGACCGCGGCGGATGCCAACGACGTCGAAGCGACGCTCCGCCTGGAAGTGGGCGATTCGGCCGGTGCGCGTGACGCACTGGAACGCGAGCAGTGGATCCAGCCGTACGATATCGGCCTGCACCAGCGGATGGCTGGCCTGAGCGAGGCGATGCACGACATGCCGCGAGCGGTGCGCGAGCGGCGAGCGATCGTGGCGTTGGGCCCGCCCGATCCGCTGGAAGCACGGTATCAGCTGGCCCGCACCCTGGCCCGCGCCGGCGATCGCGCCGGGGCGCGACGGGAAATTCTGCAGGTACTCGAACAGGCGCCCGCGTTCGAGAAAGCTCAGGCGCTACTCCTCGAGCTTCAGGGCAGTTCTCCTTGATCGGAAAGGAATCCGTGTGACGTTGACCTCTTCTCCCTCCCAGCTCGACCGGCTCGACGACGCTGATCTTGCCGAGCGGTTGCACGCCGGAGGGAGCCGGATCGCGGCCGAACTCCGCAAGGTCATCGTGGGCCAGGAGGCAGTGGTCGAGCAGGCGCTGATCGCCCTTTTCGCGGGCGGCAACTGCCTCGTCGTCGGTGTGCCGGGTCTCGCGAAGACCCTGCTGATCCATTCGCTCGCGCGCGCGCTCGACCTTTCGTTTTCACGGATCCAGTTCACTCCCGACCTGATGCCATCCGACGTCACCGGGACCGACATGATCCAGGACGATCCGGTGACGGGCCATCGTCGACTCTCGTTCCTCGCGGGGCCGATCTTCGCCAACGTCGTCCTAGCCGACGAGATCAACCGCACGCCGCCCAAGACGCAGGCTGCGCTGCTCGAGGCAATGCAGGAGAAGCGGGTCACGGTGCAAGGAAAGACCTACCAGCTCGAACCGCCATTCTTCGTGTTCGCGACCCAGAACCCGATCGAGCTGGAAGGGACCTATTCGCTACCGGAGGCGCAGCTCGACCGCTTCATGTTCGAAGTCGTCATGGAGTATTCGCCGGAGGAGGACGAGATGGCGATCGTGCGATCGACCACCACCGTGCCGCCCGAGGCGATCGTGCCGGTGATCAGCCGCGACGAAATCGTCGCGTTGCAACAGGTGGTACGCCGCGTGCCCGTCGCTGACGCTGTGGTGCGGTACGCGGTACACCTGGTCCGCGCCACCCGTCCGGGCGACGGCGCGCCCGACTTCGTCCGACAGTGGCTGTCGTACGGTGCGAGCGTCCGGGCGGCGCAGGCACTCATTCTCGGCGCCAAGGCGCGCTCGCTGCTGCAAGGGCGCGCCCATGTGACCTTCGACGACATCCGCGCGCTGGCGAAGCCGGTGATGCGTCACCGCTTGTTGCGCAACTTCCAGGCGCAGTCCGAGCGAATCACCACGGACATGCTGGTCGATCGAGTACTCGAAACGGTGCCGATGCCGCGATCGGGACTCTGAGGCGGCCATGTCCGACGCGCCGCAGTCGTTCATCGATCCCGCGGTCCTCGGGCGGATCGGCGATCTCGCGCTCCTGGCGCGAAGCGTCGTCAATGGGTTCGTGCATGGACTGCACCGCTCGATGCGGGCGGGCGTTTCCGTCGACTTCGCGGAGCATCGCCCATACCAGCCGGGCGACGACCTCCGGCGCGTCGACTGGCGAGTGTATGGCCGGACCGATCGCTTCTATCTCAAGACTTACGAGGCCGACACCAATGCCGATGTGATCTTCGCGCTTGATGCGTCGGCGTCGATGGATTTCGGCTCGGGACCGGTTGGCAAGTTCGATTACGCCCGGTTCCTGGTCGCCTCGCTGGCCTGGCTGGCGCAGCGACAGGGCGATCGGGTCGGCCTGGTGACTCTCGCCGGCGATCTGCTCGACATCGTGCCGCCGTCGACCCGGCATCTGCAGCTGCTGCTGCACACCCTTGGGCGGGTCAAAGCCCGCGGTGCCGGCCAGATTCCCGCCATGCTGGAGCGGGTCGCCCAGCTCCGCGGCCGGAACGGCATCGTCGTGCTGGTGTCCGACTGCTACGAAGAACCGGCGGTACTGCGGCAGTCGCTGGCCGGGCTGCACGCCCGCGGCGACGACGTGATCATCTTCCACGTGATCGATGCGGCCGAGCGCGACCTGCCGTGGACGGCGCCGGGAAACTTCGAGGATTCGGAAACCGGTGTCCGCATGCCACTGCGGCCAGATGAACTTCGCAAGCAGTACCGGGAGATCTTCGACGCGCACCGGTCCGAGCTGGCGCGCGAGCTGAGCCGCGAAGGGATCGACTATGTCACGGTTGCAACGGACCAGCCGCTCGACGGCGCGCTCCGGACGTTTCTTGATCTTCGACTGATGGGAAGCCGGGTGCGCTGATGCCGGTGGTCTTCCTCGTCCCGGCGATTCTGGGCGGCTTGCTGGCGCTTGGCGTGCCATTGCTGTTGCATCTGAGACGGCGGGAGCGCGAACGACCGATGCGCTTCCCATCACTGATGTTCCTGCAGCGCGTCACGATCAGCACGGCGCGCCGCCGGCGCATTACCGATTGGCCGCTCCTGCTGGTGCGAGCCCTGATCGTGGCACTGGCGGTGCTGGCATTCGCGCGACCTGTCGTGCGGCCCCACCCAGGTGCCGCGGCGGCGCGCGGCACCCGACGCGTGGTGCTGCTGGTGGATCGCTCGATGAGCATGGGCCACACCGCTGTCTGGCCAGCGGCCATCGACTCGGCGCGCAGTGTGATCGGGGCATTGGCGCCGGGTGACCGGGTCGCCGTCATCACGTTCGATGAGGATGCCACGATCGAACAGCCGCTGACCCTCGATCACGCGGCGGCGCTCGCGGCGGTGAACCGGATTCGGCCTGGAAGTCGCGCGACCCGCTTTGGCTCGGGGATCCGGGCAGCGCGGGAGTTGCTGCTCAAGGAAGCGGATGTGCAGGGCGGCGAGATCGCGATGGTGACCGACCTGCAACAGAACGTAACCGCCGGCATCGTGGGCTTGACGCTCCCACCAACGGTCCATCTCCGGGCCATCGACGTCGGCGCGAGACAGCATGGCAGCGCTGCCGTGGTCGGCGTGGATGTTGAACGTCTTCCTGGCACCGCGGACGCGCCCAACCGGCTCGCCGTGTCGGCGCATATCGCGACGCGGGGATTCGCGGCACCGCGCAAAGTGCACGTTACGCTCTCAGCCAACGGTCGGTCGAGCGGATCGCGCGAAGTGACGCTGCCAGCCGACGGCAGCACCGCCGCCGCATTCCCACCCGTCGCCCTTCCACTTGGCGTGATTCGCTTGGTTGTCTCGATCGATCACGATTCGCTCCGCGCTGACGACGTGTTCAATGTGGTGGTTCCGGCGGAGCTGGTGCGTCGCGTGGTGATGGTCGTCCCCCGTGATCTCGAACCCGACGAAACACTGTATCTCGAGCGGGCGCTCGCCACGGGGCAGGATCCCGCAATGCGCGTCGAGCGGCGCAATGCCGCCGGACTCGATGCCGCGACGCTGCGCGATGCGGTTGCCGTCGTGCTCTACGACGTGCCGATGCCGGCAGGATCGAGTGGCAATGCGCTCGCCGCGTGGGTGCACGACGGCGGCGGCCTGGTGAGCGTAGCCGGGCGCCGGATGGGCGGACGCACCGGCATCGGCGGGCTGCTCCCCGGAGTCGCTCGCGGGATGGTGGATCGCACGGGTGATCACGGTGGCGTGCTCGGTGCAACCGCGCCCGAGCATCCGATCTTCGCGCCGCTCGGTCGAGCCGGTGGTGGGCCGCTCGGCGGCACCAGATTTTTTCGGTATCCGAGACTTGTCCCCGCCGCGGATGCGCAGATCGTGGCGCGCTTCGACGATGGATCGCCGGCGCTGGTCGAGCGCCAGGAGGGCTCCGGGCGCGTCGTGATGACGGCGACGGCACTCGATGCAACGTCCGGGGATTTTCCCCTTCAGCCTGCCTACCTTCCCTTCGTGAGAGGAATGGTGCTGTATGCGGCCGGGACGGCGGCGGCGCCGCTCTGGCACTCGGCGGGAGATGGATGGGTCGTGCCGCCAGCCGTCCGGAATCCGGTGGTGAAGACGCCGTCCGGTGCGTTCCTGCGGCCGGATGTCGGTCGGACTCTGAACGCTGTTGCGCTGGACGAGGCCGGCTTCTACACGATGTACGAGGGCCAGGCCTCCGGCGATCCGCTCGCTGTCGTGGCGGTGAATCCGCCGGCGCTCGAATCGGACCTGACGTCAATCAAGCCGAACGAACTCCTCGTGGGTGTGGGGCAGGACAGCGTCAAGGCATCGACACTCACCACGGCATCGCTGGCCGAGGCGGAACGACGGCAGCGCATCTGGCGCACTCTGCTGTTGGTTGCTGCCGCGATGCTTCTGGGTGAGCTGGTGATGACCACTCGCGGCTGGCGTGGCACCGCCGCGAAGTTCGTCGGCACGGCTCCGGACGGGACAGCACCATGAGCGAAATCGCCAGCAACAGAGTCGGGCGAGACGACGCGCTTCAGGCCGCGGTCGCGACGATGCGTAGGAAGTGGCGGATGCGTCGCGTGCTGGAGGGCGGTCCGGCAATACTCGCTGCGGCACTCGCCGCGCTGCTCGTAGGACTTGCACTGCGGAGCGCACTCGGATCGCCAGCCGCAATCATCATGGCGACTCGGGTGGCCGGATACGCGGTCCTGATTGTGGTGGCAGCGTGGTGGATAATCCGGCCCGCCCTGCGGCGCGTCGATGACGAACAGATAGCGTTGTACGTCGAGGAGCAGGCGCCTGAACTGCGCCAGCTCTTCCTGAGCGCTGTCTACGAACTGGGACATCCCGCGGCGCCCGGAGAATCCCCCGCTCTCCGGCAACGGGTGATCCAGCGCGCCCTCGACGAGTTCGAACGGCTCGAGCAGGGGACTGCGATCGAGCGGCCCCGCACACGCCGGGCACTCGTGCGACTCGGCGCGCTGGCGCTGGCCGGCGCTCTGCTCGTCGCCCTCGGGCCTGCGGCGGTTCGCGACAGCGCGCGAATCCTCTTCGTGCCGTGGTCCCGCGCCGCGGCGGCCACCGTGCCGAGTCTGTCAGTATCGCCGGGCAATGCCAGTGTCCCACGCGGCGCGGCGCTCGATGTCGCCGCGCAATTGCGTGCGCTGCCGGATCGTGGTGCCGAGCTTGTGCTGCGCACGGACAGTGCTGCGACATGGATCCGCATTCCCATGGTGCACGACTCGACCGGCACTCGATACGTTGCCCGCATCTTCGACATCAACGAAAACACTCACTACTACGTCGAGGCAGGAGGGTTTCGCTCGCCCGAATACCAGGTGAGCGTGACCGATCTGCCGACGGTCAAGCAGTTGTCGCTGGAACTGCGGTACCCGGCCTACACCGGGCTCGCGCCGCAGAAGATCGAGAACGGCGGTGATGTGGCCGCGGTGACCGGCACCACCGCGGCGGTCAACATCGCGGCCACGCTTCCGGTCACAGCGGGCTCGCTCCAGTTCGATGACGGAACCGCCTCGCCGCTCGTGCTGGGAAGCGACGGCCGGCTCACCGGATCATTCAAGGTGACTCACGACGGCTTCTACCGCGTTGACCTGGTCGCCAGCAATGGCACGAAGGTACCGGGCACGGTGCAGCACTCCGTCGAGGCGCTGGTAGACCATCCACCCACGATCCGGATTGACAAGCCAGGACGCGACACTCGCATCACTTCGGTGGAAGAGGTTCCCGTCTCGATTCGCGCGAATGACGATTACGGCGTGCGCGACGTGCGGCTCCATTACAGCGTCAATGGCGGGAAGGATCAGATCGTGGCCCTGAGCGACAGCGCCCGCCGGGGGAGTCTCGACTTCAGCGCGGTGCACACGATGTTCCTGGAGGAGATGTCGCTGCACCCGGGCGACCTGATTGCGTACCACGCCACCGCGCGCGATGACGCCGGCAACACCGCCTCGAGTGATATCTACTTCATGGAAGTGCGGCCCTTCGGGCGGGATTATCGCGCCGCGGAGGACGACGGCGGCGGGGGTGGTGGTGGTGGCGGGAACAATCCTGGACAGTTTACCCAGCGCCAGCGTGAACTGATCGCCGGAACGTTCAACTGGCAGCGTGACAGTGCGCGAACCGCTGACCGTGATCGTCGCGCCAACGCGGCAACGCTCGCGATTGCGCAGGGAAAACTGCACGAGGATGTGACTGTCCAGGCAGAGCGGATGGCCGCTCGCGGCGTGTCCGGGGAAGACAGCGGCTTCGTGGTCGTGCAAGCGGAGCTCGACAGCGCCGGCCAGGCGATGAAGCCGGCCGAGGATGGGCTCGGGCGGCACGCGATGGGTGATGCGATTCCGGCGCAGGAACAGGCGTTGCAGCACCTGCAGGCCGCCGACGCGGCGTATCGCGACATCACGGTACGCCGTGGAGGCAGCGGGGGCGGTGGCGGCGGTGGTGGTAGCGGTGCCAACGCGCAGGATCTGGCCGATCTCTTCGAGCTGCAGACCGACAAGCTCAAGAACCAGTACGAAGCGCCGCGCGCCGAAGCATCCAGCAGCACGCAGCAGGCGCTGGATTCCACCCAGGAAAAACTGCGGCAGCTCGCCGCACGCCAGCAGGAAGAGAATGAGCGGCAGCAGCGCATGGCCGATGCGCTTCAGCAGCGCATGGGATCGCAATCCGGGGGCCAACAACAGGGCGGCGCCGGTCAGCGCGCCGGTCAGTCGGGCGCAGGACAATCCGGCGGAGGACAAAGCGGTCGTTCGGGCGCGAACGGCACGCGCTCGGCGCAGCAGCTGTCGCGAGCACCGAGTGGTGGTGGGCAGTCGGGAAGCGCACAACGGGACCTGGCGCGACAAGTCGAAGAGCAGGCGCGGCAGCTCGAGCGCCTCTCGCGAGACCAGAATTCCGCGGAATTGGCCGAAGCGGCGCGGCGGCTGCAGGAAGCCGCCGATGCGATGCATCAGGCCGCCACTGGCGCAACGCAGCAGGGAAACACGGCACTCGACCGGTTGCGTCAGGCATCGCAGAGCATCGAGGGCGCCCAGACTGCGTCCGAAGGAGCGGCGATTCAGGGCCTGGCGCGGCAGGCAGCCAACCTGGGAGAGCGGCAGCGCGAGATCGCGAAGGATGTCGCCGGGCTCCAGACGATGAACCCGGCCGAACAGGACCAGCGCGCACCGGGACTGATGCAGCGCAAGGATTCGCTGAGCGACGCGGTGCGCCAGCTCGCCGCCGACGCTGAGCGGGTCGCGCGGCAAACGCGCTCTGATCAGCCCAAGCCGGCCGCGGCGGCGCAAACCGCCGCCAACGATATTCGCGATCGTCGCGTGCTCGAACAGATCGAGGCGTCGAAGCGGATCATGCGCGCGGGCTCGCCGGAGTACTCGCGAAGCCTGGAAGGAGTGATCGGCGAAACGCTCGATAGCGTCGCGAGTAGGCTGGCACAGGCGGCGGGAAGTGTCGGCGCGCGTCGCGGAGCGCAGCAGTCGCTGGCGCTGGATCGCACGCGCGACCTGGTGCGCGATCTCGAGTCGTTGCGTGATCGAACGCTCAGCGATTCGGCAGCCGGAACCGATGCTGCCAACGCGCGCGGCGGTGGCTCACGCGATGCGCCCGATGGTCGGAGTCAGGCCGGTGGTGCGCGACCCGGGTCAGCGGAATCGCCCCAAACTGATGAGGCCCGATCTGGTCAGGCTCAGTCGGGATCCCAACCAGGGCAGGGTCAACAAGGTCGGGCTGGCTCGTCGGCTGGTCAGGGCCAGCCGGGGCGCGCGAGCGGGCAGAGTCAGTCCGGCCGGGGGGCAGCGGGGCAGCCGGGTCAAGGGCAACCGGGACAGGGTCAGCCAGGCGGGGGCCAGGCTGCACAAGGGGGTCAGCAAACCGGCCAAGCCGGCGGTGCAGGATCGAGAATCGGTAATCAAGTGGCTGGTGGCGGCGCTGGCGGAGTTGATCGCAGCAATGTCGATCCGCGCCAATTCCGAGGTGAAGTGGGAGCCCGGATTCAATCCGCCGAGCAGCTGCGGCGAGACCTCTCGGCGCAGGGTGTCGATGTGGCGCCGCTCGACCGCGCCATCGGTCAGCTCAAGAGGCTCATGGATGCCACCAATCCAGGCCGCACCGACGATCTGCAAGCGGCGATCGTCACCGGGCTCAAGGAGTTTGAGTTCGACGTCTGGCGGAAATTCAACGGTGACCCGGCCGGTACGCCTGCGCTGGGGTCAGCGGCGCAGGTGCCGCCACAGTACCGCGCGATGGTGGAGGAATACTTCCGTTCACTAGCGCGGAAGGGACCGAATTAGCGCGCCGCGCCATGCGGCGCGCATGAATCACGAGCAGTTGATTCTGATGCGTTGACGGCCTGCTACACCGGCGATCCGGAGCCTGTTGCAACTTCCCGGCACCGCCGGTATCTCCCGAAGTGGCTTGACGTTCGGACGCCGCGGCGCGACAGACCCGATCGTCGTCTGCAGTCTGCTCGGGTGAGACCGGAGCGCTTGCTGGTGTTGCGCCATGCAGCGATCCCGATTCGGGACCGATCCTTGCGTTCTCCCTGGTCAATGCCGCAGCTCCCACAGAAACCGCAACCGACCCAGACCACCACCGACGCCTTGTGGCGCCGTTGGCGCGATCATGGTGACGTCGAAGCCCGACGAGAATTGCTCGGGCGCTACCTCGGCCTGGTGCATCACGCGGCGCGCGAAGTGGCGCCACGCGTTCGCGACGCGGTTTCACTCGATGAGCTGGTGTCGGCGGGATCGCTCGGACTGATGCAGGCGATGGCCGGCTTCGACATCGATCGCGGGCTGGCGTTCTCCACCTTTGCGATGCGCCGGATCCGCGGAGCCATCCTCGACGAATTGCGCGCGCGCGATCCGCTCTCGCGCGCGGACCGCGCTCACGTGCGCCGGCTTGATTCGGCGGTGGCCGAACTCGAGCAGCGCTCGGGTCGCGCTCCAACACCGCGCGAAGTGGCTCATCACCTCGGTGTGGACAGCGATACGCTCCATCGCTGGCGTGAGCGCACAGCGCACGCGGGTGTCGTCTCGCTCGAGAGCGAACCCAATGGGCGGGTGCTCGCGGATCAGCTGGGCGACGACGGCACCGACGCCGTGCACGGCGCAGTGGAGCGTGCCGAGCGGCGGGGTGCCATCCGCGCTGCGCTGGCCAATCTCCCGTCGCGCGAACGCCTGGTCGTGTCTCGTTCCTACTTCGAGGAGAAGCCGCTTCGCGAGATCGCGGCGGAGCTCGGAGTGACCGAGTCGCGCGTCTGCCAGTTACGAGCCCAGGCGCTGGCGCGCCTGCGCCGAGTCCAGACCCTGGAGTTTGCTCACGAGTAATCCGGCGTCAAGTATCCTCCTCGCCTGCTGTTGATCCTCCGTTGATGGTCCGCCCTTAGATTCCCGCATTGCTCCTCGACCACCGGTCCGGAGGGCACCGATGCGGGCTCCATTCACCGAAATCGTCGACTACGCGGGGCTTTTTCCACCCGCGACGTGCAGCATGGCCGACGCCGTGCGCCAATACGATGTCTACCGGCGTTCCGAAGATCGGTGGATGCTGGGACGCTTTGTCGTCGCCGCGATCCGGCTGGAGGAACTGGGTGAGGCGCTGGTGGCCGGTGGAATCGTTCCCGATCCTGGCGATCCGTGGCTGCTCACCGTGGTCATGGGAGCGGTCATCCCGGTCGAGCTCGAGCGGATCGCGGCGTTCGATGCCCAGTGGAGCGTTCGCGGCGTCGTGGCCGACAGCATCGAGTACCGGGTCGGAAGTGTCGGGCAGGTCACGGTGGTCGGCGACCAGATTCCGCGCCGATTCCGGCGCTATTTCGAGGTGCCACAGGTCGGGCCGTACGACGCGCTGGTGGCCGCCATCGGGAAGACCGACGCCATGGCGAAGATTCGCACCGGCGGGATGTCTCCCGAGCTATTTCCCGACGCGAGCGAACTCGCACGCTTTCTCGCCGCGGTCGTCAAGCATCGCGTTCCGTTCAAGGCGACGGCGGGGTTGCACCATCCCTTCCGCGGTTCGTATCCGATCAGTTACGCTCACGACGCTCCGCGACAGCTGATGTATGGCTTCGTCAACCTGCTTGTCGCTACCGCCGAACTCCGGCGCGGCGGTAAACGTGCCACGGCACAAGCGATTCTGGAGGAGAGCCGGCGGAACGCGTTTGCCTGGCACGACAAGGGGATCGACTGGATGGATGAGCAGTACACCGAGGCCGAATTGGCGGCGGCGCACCAGCAACTGTTCGTCGGGTTCGGCTGCTGCTCTTTCCGGGAGCCGGTCGACGAACTGAGCCTTGTCGGATGAGGTCGCTCGACCGTTCCCACGATCCGGAGCGCCAGTGCTGGGTGGCCAGTGCGCGATCGCATCACGACTTTCCGATCCAGAATCTCCCGCTGGCCCGCGTCAAGCACGGCAACACCCCCGGAGCAATCGCCGTGGCGATCGGAGACGAAGCACTGCTCCTGCCGCTCGCGATCGATGCGGGGTGGGGGAAGGATCTGCCGCCGGGCGCCTTGAGTCTTGGCTTGTCCGCCCTGAACATTTTCGCCGCACGTCCGCCGGCAGAATGGCGCGCGGCCCGGCTGGCGCTGAGTGATGCGCTCAGCGATCCCCAATGGGAATCACGGCTCCGCCCGGCGTTGCGAGCGCGTGACGAGCTGGAATACCTGGTGCCGTTTCAGGTATACGACTACACCGACTTCTACGCCTCGGCCTATCACGCCACCAATGTCGGATCGATGTTCCGCCCCGACAATCCGCTCCTTCCGAATTACAAGTGGGTGCCGATCGGATATCATGGGCGGGCGTCGTCGATCATCGTGTCCGGCACGCCGGTACGGCGGCCCAGCGGTCAGACGGCGCCAGGCGAGGGCGGTACGCCGGTGTTCGGTGCGACCAGGTCGCTCGACTACGAACTCGAACTGGGGATCTTTCTCGGCGGGCGCAACCCGCTGGGAACGCCGGTTGCAGCCTCGGAAGCCGCGGCGCGGATCTTCGGCGTCTGCCTGCTCAACGATTGGTCCGCGCGGGACGTCCAGGCGTGGGAATATCAGCCGCTCGGCCCCTTTCTCGCGAAAAATTTCGCCACCAGCATCTCGCCGTGGGTCGTGACCGCCGATGCGTTGCTGCCGTTCCATGTCCCGATGCCGGCGCGGCCGGCTGGCGATCCCGAGCCGCTGGAACACCTGCGCGTGCCGGAGAACTGGACCATCGCCGCCCAGCTCGAAGTTCTCCTCAGTACCGCGGCGATGCGAGCGCGTCACGACCCGGAGATGGTTGTGAGTCAGGTGCAGTTTGACCAGGCGATGTACTGGAGTCCGTCTCAATTGGTGGTGCACCACGCCAGCAACGGCTGCAATCTGTACATGGGCGACTTGCTCGGCACCGGCACCGTTTCGGGAGCCGAGCCGGCGTCGCGCGGCTGCCTCCTCGAACGAACCTGGCGTGGCACCGAACCGCTCGCCCTGCCCGACGGCGAGACGAGGAAGTTTCTCGAGGACGGTGACGAGGTGGTCTTCCGCGGAACATGCCAGGCGCCGGGTGCGGTCGCGATCGGCTTTGGCGAATGCCGCGGGGTCGTAATTCCGGCATGAGCCGGGAAGTCGATGTGGTTATCACCTATCTGGAGTTGCCGGCGCTCGGCAGCGCGTTCCGGCCGGCAGCTCGTGAGCTTCCTCCAGACTGCGAGCTGCAGCTCGAACGGCCACCGGAAGCAGCGCGGATTGCCGGAGAGATGTATCGCTGTGTGGGCGCGGAGTATTACTGGCTCGACCGGATCAGGTGGACCGATGATCAGTGGCGCGAGGTCGTCGATCAGCCCGGCGTCGAACTCTGGACGGCGCGGATCGGGGCCAGGATTGCCGGCTATTATGAATTGCATGGCGACGCGAGTGCCGTCGAAATCAAGTATTTCGGATTGACCCCTCCGTTCATCGGACAGGGGGTCGGCGGGCCGTTGCTCTCTGCTGCGGTCCGGCGCGCTCTGGCGATCGGTCCGGGGACGGTGAAGCTCAATACCTGTACCCTGGATCATCCCGCCGCGTTGGCGAATTATCTGGCCCGCGGTTTCGCGCCGGTGCGCACCGCGCGGGAACGACGAGTGCTCCCCACATGAGTCTCGCATCACGCCGCCGTAACTACGCCCGCGCCGCGCTCGACGAAGCGAAGTTGTCTCGCGATCCGATGCTGCAATTCGGCGAGTGGTTTGCCGAAGTTGAACGCAGCGAGCTCGCCGAGCCAAACGCGATGACGCTCGCGACCGCGGATGCGCGCGGCCGGCCCAGTGCCCGGATCGTGCTGTTCAAGGGTTTCGACGCCGAGGGGTTCGTGTTTTACACCGACTACCGATCGCGAAAAGGTCGCGAGCTCGAGAGCAATCCGTACGCAGCGCTGGTCTTCCACTGGATGGAACTCGAGCGTCAGGTGCGCGTCGTCGGCCGGGTCGAGCGCGTCGATGAGGCGCAGTCGCTGGCATACTTTCGCTCCCGTCCGATCGGCTCCCAACTGGGTGCCTGGGCGTCGCGGCAAAGCGCCGTGCTTCGTGACCGCAGCGAGCTCGACGCTCAGGTGGCGAGGGTGAAGGCGGAGTTCGCCGGGCGCGACATCCCGTTGCCACCGCATTGGGGCGGCTTCCGGCTCCGGCCGGATGAGGTCGAATTCTGGCAGGGGCGTCCGGATCGCCTGCATGACCGGATCCTGTACACGCGCGGTGCCGACGAGTGGACGCAAGTACGACTGTCGCCATGACGAGTCACGAGCGAGGGCTTCGGCTCGTGCGGCTCGGACTCGTGGCCAACGCGCTGCTTGCAATTGCCAAGGGCATCGCCGGGGCGCTGGGGCATTCGTATGCCCTGCTGGCCGATGCGGCAGAATCGGCGGCGGACGTCGGTGGCTCGATCGTGGTCTGGAGTGCACTGCGCGTCTCGGCACAGTCACCCGATTTCGATCACCCGTATGGTCACGGCAAGGCCGAACCGCTCGCGGCGGCTGGAGTCGGAGTCCTCCTCTGCCTCGCCGCGCTCGGCATCATGGTGAAGGCGGTCGCCGCCACCGTCTCGCCGCACCGCGCACCCGCGCCGTTCACGCTCGGCGTCCTGGTGCTGGTGATTGCCGTCAAGATGACGCTCGCGAAAACGGTGCTCAAGGCGGCGGACGACGCCGGGAGTCGCGCGCTTGCCGCCGACGCGTGGCATCATCGCGCCGATGTCGTCACGTCCGCCGCCGCGTTCGTCGGAATCTCCGCCGCGTTGCTTGGCGGCCCCGGGTGGGAGTGGTGCGATGGCGCGGCCGGGTCGATTGCATCGATCGTGGTCTTCATGAACGGAATGCACATCCTGCGTCCCGCGCTGCACGAACTGATGGACGGTGCGCCCGACATCCAGGTGCTGGAACGGGTATTCGTCGCGGCACGCTCGGTGAGCGGCGTCCGCCTGATCGAGCACCTCAAGGCTCGCAAGCTCGGCGCCCATTTTCTGGTGGATTTGCATGCGCAGGCTGATCCGGAGATGTCGCTCGACCAGGCGCATCTTCTGAGCGGACGGATCAAGACCGCGGTGCGGGAGGCGGTCCCGGCCGTCCAGGATGTCCTGGTGCACATGGAGCCGTTTCACCAGCCGAGCGGCGAAGGCATGGCATCGCGATGACAGCGGCGCTTACCACCCTGGAGCAGCACGCCGCCAGCGAACTCGCCCGGCTGGCGCCGCCCGGCGTTGCCTGTCTGCTGGCGGTATCGGGCGGTCCTGATTCCCTGTCGCTGCTCGAGATCTTACATCGAAGTCGCGAGGTACACCAGCACCGGCTTATCGTCGCGCACGTTGACCACGGACTGCATCCCGAGAGCGGGGCCGTCGCGGCCGCCGTTGCCGGCGCCGCGGAAGCGCGCGCGATCGAATGCCATGTGGTCCGGCTGAACCTTCCTGCCGGAGTCAGCGAGACCATTGCCCGGCGCTCCCGTCGCGCGGCATTACGCCGGATCGCCGCCACGGCCGATGCCGGGGCGATCGTGCTGGCGCATCATGCCGACGATCAAGCCGAGACGGTACTGCTGCGCGTGCTGAGGGGATCGGGACCGGCGGGGCTCGCCGGAATGACTGCGCGCCGTGGACCCTGGCTACGTCCGCTCCTTCGGGTGCGCCGTGCCGAACTTGCCGATTACCTCACGTCACGGCGGCTCGTCGCGTGGGCCGATCCTGCCAACAGCGATCCCCGGCACCTTCGGTCCTGGGTTCGCACCCGGATCGTTCCAGCGCTGCAACAGCGCCTTCCCGATCTGGTCGAGCGATTGACCGGTCTCGGCGCGCAGGCGGCGGCGGCTCGGGCTGCCTGGAGCGAGGTACTCGACGCGCTTCCCCAGCTCGACGTACGGGCAGAGCTTCGTGGCATTTCCGTTGCTGCACCTGTGCTGCAGGGGTATCGTTCAGCGCTGCGGCACGCCATTCTGGCGGCGGTCGGACGACAGATTGGCGTGCTGATCGGAAGCCGCCACCTCGCGGCGCTTGATCGGCTGCTCGCGGCGGGAGCTCAAGGCGGAGCGATCGATCTCACGGGCCGGTTCAGAGCGGAACTGGCGTTTGGCCGATTGGCGTTGTACCAGAGCGAAGACGCTGTACCGGATCCGCGCCGATTGGCTCCGGGAGAAGATGCCACATTCGGAGCGGCACGATTTCACACCCGGGTGGGAAAGGCGGATTCGCCGACGCGCGACGGATGGCAAGCGGCACTTCATCCGGGTGCGTACTTCGTGCGACGGTGGCAACCAGGAGACCGGATTCGTCCTCTCGGAGGAACCGGCACCCGTCCGGTTGCGGTGCTGTTGCGGGAAGCGCGAATTCCTCCGGCGCGGCGCACGTCGTGGCCAGTGGTGGTGAAGGCTGATGATGCAACCATCGTGTGGGTTCCGGGCATCTGTCGGGCTGATGCCGGGGTACCCGCGAAAGGGACCGAGGCCTGGCGTGTCGAGTGTGCTTTCGCCTGAAATGAAACGCCGTGCCGGCGGACACGATCTGCGCATCGTGTTCGACGAAGCAACGATCGCCGCCCGGGTCCGGCAGCTGGGTCAGGAGATCACCGCGGCATTTCCGGATGGCGACCTGCTTGTCCTCGGTTTGCTCAAGGGCAGCTTCATCTTTCTGAGCGACCTGGTGCGGCAGATCGACCGCCCGCTGCATCTCGACTTTCTCGTCGCCGCATCGTACGGAGCCGGGACAGTGTCGAGCGGCACCGTGCGACTGGTCTACGATCCCGAGACTCCCCTTGAAGGAAAACATCTGTTGATCGTCGAAGACATCATCGACAGCGGACGCACGATGCAGAAGATGCTCTCATTGCTCGCGGTGCGGCGTCCGGCAACGCTGGCGGTGTGCGCTCTGCTCGACAAGCAACTCCTGGCGGTCCCCATTCCCGAGGTTCGCTGGGTGGGGTTTTCCGCACCTCCCGCCTTCCTGGTCGGCTACGGCCTGGATCACGCGGAAGACTTTCGACATCTCCCGTTCATCGGTGACCTGAGCTGATGCCTGACCGCAATATTTCGCGCCCGCCCTCCGGTGGCTGGGGGGCCATGAGCAAGCACCTGGCGTTGTGGGTGCTCGCCATCCTGATCTTCATCGGCGGATTCCAGTACATCTCGAAGCAGCACGCGCCGAGCCAGATCGCCTACACCGAATACACGCACCAGCTGGACGCCGGCAACGTGAAGTCGGTGGAAATCGTCGAGGGCAAACTGGTGACCGGTGACTTCCGGCAACCGGTGACTTTGCCACCGGATAACCGCGCGGCGAGCCAGTTCACGGTGCTGTTGCCGGTGGCCAATTCCGAAGCCGAGATCCAGCGCCTCAAGGCCGCGAACGTCGAAATCACCGCCAAGGAGCCCAAGGAAAACCTGGTGGCGCTGCTGATCGCCATCCTGCCGTGGGCGGCGCTGGTGCTGCTCTACTGGTTCATCTTCCGGCAGATGCAAGCCGGCGGGAACCGCGCCTTCTCGTTCGGGAAGTCGAAGGCGAAGCTGCTGACCGGCGACACCCCCAAGGTCACCTTCGCCGACGTCGCAGGTGCCGATGAGGCGAAGGTCGAATTGCAGGAAATCATCGAGTTCCTCAAGGACCCGCAGAAGTTCACCCGTCTGGGCGGGCGGCTGCCGAAGGGCGCGCTGCTGGTCGGTCCTCCGGGCACCGGCAAGACGCTGCTCGCCAAGGCCGTCGCCGGCGAAGCCGGGCGGCCGTTCTTCTCGATGTCGGGCTCGGACTTCGTCGAGATGTTCGTGGGCGTCGGCGCGTCACGGGTGCGCGATCTCTTCGAACAGGGAAAGGCGCACGCGCCGTGCATCATTTTCATTGACGAGATCGACGCCGTCGGGCGGCATCGCGGCGCGGGTCTTGGTGGCGGCCACGACGAGCGCGAACAGACGCTCAACCAGCTGCTGGTCGAAATGGAAGGATTCGAGTCGAACGAAGGCGTCATCCTGATCGCGGCCACCAACCGTCCCGACGTGCTCGATCCCGCGCTGCTGCGGCCGGGACGCTTCGATCGTCAGATCGTGGTGGATTCGCCGGATGTGCGGGGCCGCGAAGGCATTCTCCGGGTGCATACCCGGAAGATTCCGCTCGCGAGCGATGTCAATCTCGGCTACATCGCCCGGGGCACGCCGGGCATGGCGGGCGCCGACCTCGCCAACCTCGTGAACGAGGCAGCGCTGCTCGCCGCGCGGCGCAACAAGAACGCCGTCGACATGGCGGACTTCGAGGAAGCCAAGGACAAGGTGATGCTCGGCGTCGAGCGCAAGTCGCTGGTGCTGACCGAGGATGAGAAGCGATTGACGGCGTATCACGAGGCCGGCCACGCCGTGGTGTCGATGAAGACCGAGGGCAGCGATCCGGTGCACAAGGTCACCATCATCCCCCGGGGTCGCGCCCTCGGGCTCACCGCTTCGCTTCCCGAGACGGATCGCCACAACTACACGCGCGACTGGCTCATCGGGCGACTGGCAATGTGCTACGGCGGCCGCGCCGCCGAGGAGATCACCTTCGGCAAGGGCGCAGTGACGACCGGAGCCGGCGGTGACATTCAGCAGGCGACGGCACTGGCCCGCCGCATGGTCATGGAATACGGCATGAGCGATGTCGTCGGCCTCATGGCGGTCGGCGAACGCGAGCAGGAGGTATTTCTCGGCCGCGAATTCGGTAGTCGTCGCGAGACCTCCGAGCGCACCGCGGAACTGGTGGATGAAGAGGTGAAGCGCCTGCTGGACGAGGCGTTCGCCACGGCACTCCGGCTCCTTCGCGAGCATCACGACCTGCTGGAACGGATTGCGCAGGCACTGCTCGAACGCGAAACGATCGATCGTGACGACCTCGACCTGCTGGCGAAGAACTTGCCGTTGCCGCCGCGGCCTGCCGCACCGCCGCCGTCCTCGCCGCCGCCGGGCGTCCCGGTGGGACGCGAGTCGCCCGCGCTCCGCGGTTCACCACCGATCCTGGGAGCGCCGCCGGCCGAACCCGCCGGCGCGTGATCGTCACACCGCTGTCGGACCGCGCCACCGCGGTTCGTGACGCCCTCCTGTCCCACGGATGGGAGGGCGATCTTGCGCGCCTCGCGGCGGGCGGCCTCGCCGTGGCGGCCTTCGAAGCGCGTGACCTCCCGCCCGGAACCACCGAAGCGATGCTGCCGGTCGCCGCTCGCCTCGGCCTCGAGCTGGTCACTGGCGACGACTGGCTGATCCTCGCGGGACCGCGTTCTCGCTTTGGGGCATTCGCCCGGCCATGGATGCAACCCGAACCGCTACGCGAACTCGCGACAGCGATCGGCCTCGCGCTTCCCGAAGACAATCATTCCTCCTGGCGCCACGCGCGCGGTGTCATCGACGTCGAACAAGCCGTGATGATCGGTGTGCTCAACGTGACGCCCGATTCGTTCGCCGAATCAGTCGCCGCGATCACGCCGGACGACGCACTTCGCCGCACTGACGCGCTGCTCGCTGGCGGCGCCTCGATCATTGACGTGGGCGGAGAGTCGACGCGGCCGGGTGCCGAGCCGGTGTCGCTCGAGGTTGAGCAGTCCCGCATCCTGCCCGTGGTGGAGGCGATCGCGCGGGTCCACGCCACCGTGCCGATTTCGGTAGACACGGTGCACGCATCAACTGCCGCCCGTGCGCTCGACGCCGGCGCCACGATCATCAACGACGTGACGGCCGGCCGGCACGATCCAGCCCTGTTGACGGTGACGGCAACGCGACAGGCCGGAATCGTCCTGTCGCACTCGCGGGGACCGCTGGGTCAGTTGGCATCGTATGCCGCGGCCGCATATCAGGGCGACGTCGTCAGTGCGGTCGCCAGGGAAATCCGCGATGCGATGACGCTGGCTACCGCTGCCGGCATCAGCGCGGAGTCAATCGTCGTCGACCCCGGATTCGGGTTCGGCAAGACGCCGGAGCAGAGCTTCGCGCTGCTCGATCGACTGGATGCCATCGTGGCGCTCGGCCGGCCGGTGCTCGTCGGTGTCAGCCGCAAGCGGTTCCTCGGCGTGGCCTCGGGCCGGGCGGTCGACGATCGCGATCGCGCCACCGCCGCGGCGTGCGCGCTCGCCTTCGCGCGCGGGGCGCGGCTCTTCCGCGTTCATTCGCCGGAAGCGGTACGGGACGCGCTGGCAGTCGCCGAGGCGACCGTCGAGCGATCGCCGGCGTGACAGCGCGCGTGCCGTACCGGACCGCCGGCATGGTCGTGCTGGCGGTGCTCATCGGCTACCTGATCTCGCTGGCGCCGACGGTGACGTTCTGGGACGCCGGCGACTTCATCACCGCCGCCCACACGCTTGGCATACCACACCCTCCTGGCACGCCGCTCTTCGTGCTCCTCTCCGCAGTGTGGTTGCATCTGGTGCCGTTCGGCAACGAGGCGTGGCGACTCAACCTGTTCAGCGCCGTGTGCGGAGCTCTGGCCGCGGGCTGCTGGTTCCTGGTGACGCACGACATCATCGGCCGGTTGCATGTCGACGTCGACGCTGCATCCCGTCGCGGGTTGGCACTCGTCGGTGGACTCGCCGCCGCCGCGCTGAGCGCGTTCTCCTTCACCAACTGGCAGGACGCGAACGGCACCGAGGTCTACGCGACCGCGAGTCTGGTGATCGCGCTGGTAGCCTGGCTGGCCATTCGCTGGCGTGCCCGGCGACGCGAGCCGGCGAGTTCGCTAATCCTTCTCGGCGCGCTCCTGTTGTGCGGCCTTTCGGTCGGTATCCACCTGATGGGGCTGCTGGCCGGGCCGGCGTTCATTGCCATGCTGATCGTCGAGGCACGGGGAGAACCGTTACTCGACCCCCTCGCATCGCGGGAGGAGTGGGCGCGGATCGGCGTCGTCGCCGCCGGCTGGCTCTTGCTGGTCGGCATCGGACTCGGCAACACCGCACTGACTGTGGGCGCCGGCGTCTTGCTGATCATTGCCGGCGTGCGGGCCGCGGGAACACGGCAACTCGGATTCGCGCTGACCGTGCTGCTGATCGTCGTGGTCGGCGCGTCGACGCTGGCATTTCTCCTGATGCGAGCCCGGCAGCAGCCGTGGCTCAACCAGGGTAATCCGTCGACCTGGCACGACCTGCTCGGAGTGATCCGGCGCGCGCAATACCCGCCGCGGACGCCGTTCGACGATCCGACCGTGATGCACGGGCCGGGTAATCCGGGACGAAGCATCACGCTGTTGGGCTACCAGATCGCCAACTACGCCCAGTATTTCGACTGGCAATGGGCGGCGGGTATTGGAGACCTGACACGCGCATCAGTCATTCGCCTGATGATCACGCTTGTGATGGCGACGATCGGCATCCGGGGAGCCTTTGCTCAGCGGCGAGCAGATCGGTCGTCGTTCGCATTGATCGCAGGACTCTTCCTCGTCGCAGGGCCGGTGCTGGTGTGGTACCTCAACTTCAAGCCGGGTCCGTCGATCGGTTGGGACCGATGGACCAGTCTCGCCGGCCACGAAGTCCGCGACCGGGACTACTTCTTCGTGGTGAGCTTTGTGGCATGGGGCATCTGGGTTGCGATCGGCCTCGCGGACCTGGCGCGCGAGTGGATTCCGCGATTTCGTGCGCGCGGACGACAGCTTGCGGCGGGAGTCTTCGCCGTGGGACTCGTGCCTCTGGTGCTCAACTTCCGCGCGGCGACGCGTCGCCAGACGCCGGAAGCTACGCTGGCGCGGGATTTCGCCCACGCGCTGCTGCAGTCCGTGCCGCCCAACGCGGTGCTGTTCACCTGGGGCGACAACGACACCTTTCCCCTCTGGTACGTGCAGTCGGTGGAAGGTTTCCGCCCCGACGTCACCGTCGTATGCCTCGCGCTGGCGCAGACCGCCTGGTACATCAAGCAGATTCGCGACCGGCCGCATGTCGATGCGACGCACGCGATGCTCGCTCCAGTCTGGCGCGACGCGCCGCTGGTGCCGGTAACGCTGCCGCTTCACGGCATCACCGATGCGGCGATCGATGGGTTCGTCCCGTTCCGGGCGGGCGAAACGCTGCGGCTTGACCTCGGTGCGCACGGTGTCGCGAGCTTGCCGGCCGGGAGCATTGTGTGGCCGCGTGACATCGCGCTGAGTGAAATCCTGCGCCAGAATGCCGGACATCGCGCCGTGGCGTGGTCGATCAGCGCCGCGGATGCGCTCGACGGCCTCGGCCCTCATCTGGTGCAGGAGGGGCTGGCGCTCGTGATGCCGATCGATACCGTCGATCCGCGCGGACTGGTGGCCGGGGCGGCAGCGGGCCCCGGTGGAACTCCACTCGATCTCGCCAACACGCGACGAATGATCGAAGGCTGGAACTTCGGCCGGCTCGAAACCGACGGACCACAAGGACTCGACCCCAATATCCGGGCGATCGCCTCGACCATCGCCGGGCCGATCACCCAGGTCGGCACGGCGTTGCTGATGCAGGGCGACACCAGCAGTGCAGTCCGCATGTTTCGCCGTGCGGCGCGACTGGGTGACGATTCGGTGGCCAAAGCAACGCTGACGCGCCTCGGCCCTGCCGTCCTGCAGCGCGCTTCCGGGACGCGGACCGCCGATTCAACCCGTTAGATTTGTGGGTTATGTCGGAATCGGCACTTCCGGGGCGACTCGACGAAATCCGGTCGACGATCGCGAAGCGCCAGGCGGCGGGCGGGTGGACGCATCCGGTGCGCATCGTGGCGGTGACCAAAGGGCATGGTCCCGAGGCGGTGCGGACTGCCGCGGCAGCCGGTCTCGACAGCGTCGGTGAAAACCGGGTGCAGGAAGCACTGGAGAAACAGGAGCTCTGCGAGGGCGTGCCGGTCGAGTGGCACTTGATCGGTACGCTGCAGCGGAACAAGGTGCGTCTCGTGGTGCGCCGGTTCTCGCTGATTCATTCGATCGATCGGCTCGACCTGGCACAGGCGCTCGATCAACGGCTGGAACCTGGCGCGGTGCAGCCCGTGCTGGTGCAGGTCAACTGTTCGAACGAGTCACAGAAAGGCGGCGTCGAACCCGATGATCTTCCGAGCTTGCTCGATGCGCTCCGTACTCTCGCGCGTCTCGAGGCGCGCGGCCTGATGACGATGGCCGCGTTCACCTCCGACGAACGCGAGCAGCGGCGATCATTCGCCTTGCTCAGGACGCTCCGCGATCGGGCCCGTGCGTCGGGTCACGCGCTCGCCGAGCTCTCCATGGGGATGTCCGGAGATTTTGCCGCCGCGGTCGAGGAGGGCGCCACGATGCTGCGCCTCGGCACCGTCCTGTTTGGCGCGCGGGAGTAGGAGACGCACGCGCCGTGACCGACACCGTTGCGGTGGATCAGGGTGCGATGCACCGCCGTCCGACATGGCCGGATCGCGGTGCGGACGCGTTCGAGCGCGAACTCCTCGCCACCTGGGAGCGCGAGCACCTCTTCGATCGGGTTCAGCGTGCCACCGCCGACGGCGCGCCGTGGGTCTTCTTCGAGGGACCTCCCACCGCGAACGGTCGCCCCGGAATTCATCACGTCTTTTCCCGGACCATCAAGGACATGGTATGCCGGTATCACGGCATGCTCGGTCAGCGGGTCACGCGGATCGGCGGGTGGGACACGCACGGTCTACCGGTCGAGCTCGAAGTCGAGAAGCAGCTCGGCTTCAAGGGAAAGAAGGACATCGAGGCGTTCGGCGTCGCGGAATTCAATCGCCGCTGTCTCGACAGTGTCTTCACCTATCGGGACGAATGGGTCGATCTCTCCAATCGGATCGGGTACTGGCTCGATTACGAGCATGCTTACGTCACGTGCACCAAGGAGTACATCGAATCGGTCTGGTGGCTCCTCAAGCAACTCCACGAGAAGAACCTGCTTTATCGCGGGCATCGGGTCCTGCCATACTGCCCGCGTTGCGGCACCACGCTCTCGAGTCACGAACTGGCATTGGGGTACGAAGAAGTTCGGGACAAGTCGGTGTACGTCACGGTCCCACTCGCGGACGATTCGGGGCGCGAACTCGTGATCTGGACCACGACGCCGTGGACCTTGCCGAGCAATGTCGCGATCGCGGTGCACCCGGATCTCGACTACGGCACCTATCGCACCGTCGACGGGCGGCAACTCATCGTCGCGACGTCGCGCAGCGTGGTGCTGGAGCACGCCGGTGTCACGGGCGATCCGGTGGAAACCATTCCGGGAAAGGCTCTCGTCGGGCTGCGGTATCAGCGGCCGCTCGACCTGGTGCCACTCCCCGACGCGGGCGAACACTCGATCGTGGTTTCCGGAGACTTCGTGAGCGCCGTCGACGGTTCCGGCCTGGTACACATGGCACCGGCGTTCGGATCGGACGATTTTGCTGCGGGTCAGGCGCATGGTCTCGCCCTGCTCAGGCCCGTCGCCGCTGACGGCACATTCCAGGGCACCAACTGGCCCGAGCTCGAAGGCCAGCTCGTGACAGCCGATGCGACCAACGAGTTGATCATTCGCAAGCTCAAGGAAGTCGGTCGTCACTTCCGTACCGAACAGCATGTCCACAGCTATCCCCATTGCTGGCGGTGCCAGAGCAAGCTGATCTACTACGCGCGCGATTCATGGTTCGTCCGCACGTCGGCAGTGAAGGACCGGATGTCGCGGTTCAATGCCAACATCGCGTGGCACCCGCCGGAGGTCGGCCAGCGCCGATTCGGCGAATGGCTGGCGGGAAACGTCGACTGGGCTCTCTCGCGTGAGCGGTACTGGGGAACCCCGTTGCCGATCTGGGTGAACGATCGCGATCCGGCATGCATCGAGGTGATCGGGTCGTACGAGGAATTGCGCGCGAAGTCCGGTGTGGCGCCCGAACGCGATCTCGACGTGCACAAGCCCTGGATCGACGAGATCACCTGGCCCGCACCGGACGGCGGGACCATGCGTCGTGTGCCGGAAGTGATCGACACCTGGTTCGACTCCGGCTCGATGCCGTACGCGCAGTGGCACTATCCATTCGAGCACCAGGCCGAGTTCGCGACGCACTTTCCCGCCGACTACATCTGCGAGGGAATCGATCAGACGCGCGGCTGGTTCTACTCGCTGCTGGCGATCGCCACCGGTGTCTTCGACCGGCAGCCCTACCGCAACGTGATCGTCAACGAGCTCGTGCTGGATGCCCGCGGCCAGAAGATGTCGAAGAGCCGGGGCAATGTCGTCAGCCCATGGGAAATGATCGAGGCGCACGGCGCCGATGCCGTGCGACTCTACCTGCTGCTCTCGAGCCAGGTCTGGCAGCCGAAACGGTTCGATCCGGCGCAACTGGCCGAAACGGCCGGCCGTTTCCTCAACACCTTGCGCAATACCTACCAGTTCTTCGCGCTGTATGCGAGCGATCGCCAGCCGGCGGGAGAGCTGGCATTGACACGTGCCGACCGCTGGATCCTGGGTCGCCTCGACGCGACCGTGAGCGCGGTCCGCGCAGCGTTTGACGGATACGATGTCACCACCGCCACCCGTGCGATCGCCGAGTTCGTCGATGTCGATCTGTCCAACTGGTATGTGCGGTTGAATCGCGGCCGGTTCTGGGCACCGGACGGCGACGCCGATCCCGCGGCGACGGCGACACTCGCCGAGGCTCTCGTCACCACCGCGCGATTGCTGGCTCCGGCGGCACCGTTCGCGAGCGACTGGCTCCATCGGGCGCTCACGGGAGATTCCGTGCACCTGGCCGCGTTCCCGTCCGATCGCGGCCGGCTCGATCCGGACCTCGACCGCGCCATGGGCGCGGTGCGCACGCTCGCATCGCTGGGACGGGCTGCGCGCGAGAAGGCCGGCTTGCGGGTGCGCCAGCCCTTGGCCTCGATCAAGGTCGCCGTGCCTCCGGGCGTGCAAGGTCCGACGTTCGACGCGCTCCTCCCGTTGCTCGCGACCGAAACCAACGTCAAGCGGGTCGAAGTCGTGGCTTCCGATGCCGACCTCGTCCGCCTTCGCGCCAAGCCCAACTTTCGCACGCTCGGCAAGAAGTTCGGTGCGGACGTGAAAGCCGTCGCCGCGTGTGCCGGAGCGCTCGACGCGGACGCGTTGCGGGGGCTGGAACGCGGCGAGTCGTGGCGTGGCACCGCCGCCGGGCGCGCCATCGAGCTCCTTCCGGAGGATGTCGTCGTCGAGCGCGACGTGGTGACCGATTGGCCGCTCGCCAGTGACGGGCCGTTCGTCGTGGCGCTCGATCCGGCCGTCTCGCCGGATCTGGCCAGTGAAGGATTGGCCCGCGAGCTCGTCAACCGCATTCAGCGTCTGCGCAAGGACGCCGGATTCGACGTCAGCAGTCGGGTGGCGTTGTCGATCGACGGGCACGCCGCGTTGCTCGAAGCTGCCGAGCGGCATCGCGACGCGATCAGTTTCGAGACGCTGACGCGGGAATTCCACGTCGGCCAGCGCCTGCCGACCTTCGACCGCGTCGAGGACATCGTCATAGATGAATACGCCGCCGCCCTCGCGGTGCGGCGGATCGGGGACGGCCGGACCCTTTCCGGCCCAGCACCTTTGGACCACCCGTGACCAAGACGCAATTGAAGCATCTGGAGAAGCGCCTGCTCGAAGAGCGGACTCGCGTGATGAAGGAGCTCGGCACGTACGATGAGTCCTTCAATTCGACGCTGCAGGGCGCCGACGGCGATCTCTCGTCCTACTCGTTTCACATGGCGGATCAGGGGACTGACGCCATGGAACGGGAGAAGCAGTTCCTTTTCGCGTCGCAGGAAGGCCGTTACCTCTGGCACATCAACGAAGCCCTGCGGCGGATGTACAATCAGCCCGATCAATTCGGCAAGTGTCATCAGTGCGGCGCGGAAATCGACTTCGAGCGGCTGGATGCCCTGCCGCACGCACGACTGTGTATCGCCTGCAAGGAGAAGGAAGAGGATGCCAAGCGCCGATGAGGCGAGCCGGCCGTTCTGGGCGGTGATGACGTTCACCGTCCTGCTCGACCGGGTGACCAAGGTCATCGCCGAGCGGACGCTGGGCGACAGCGGCGTACCGCTCATCGGCAACGCGGTGCAATTCCGGCTGGTGCACAATCAGGGCGCGGCCTTCGGCCTCGAACTGGGAATCTGGCAGCGCTGGATCTTCATCGTCATCGCGCTGGTGGCGATCGTCTGGCTGTATCGCGCCGCGAGGCACGCGCCCGCCTCCGACCGGCTGCGGCAGCTTGCCGTGGCGTTCGTTGCGGGCGGTGCCGCCGGCAACCTGGTCGACCGGCTGCTCTCGGCGCGCGGCGTGGTGGATTTCATCGACATCGGCGCCGGCACGTTGCGCTGGCCGACCTTCAATGTCGCCGACATTGCCGTGACGTGCGGTGCCGTCGCACTGGCCTTCTCACTCTGGCGCGAGGATGCGCGCCGCGTTCCCGTTCCCTCCTCACCTGCCTGAGTCGCCCGCGCCGTCGCTGACGTTCTGCGTCACCGTCGCGCTGACCGAGCGCATCGATCGCTTCCTTGCCGATCAACTGGGAATGTCCCGCACGCAATCGGCGCGGCTGATTGCTGCGGGATGCGTCGCGATCGACGGCATCTTGGTGCGCGCGTCACGCGTGCTCGTGCGGGGTGAAGTGGTCGCCATCCAGTTGCCGGAGCAGGAACCCCCGCGTCAGATCACGCCGTCCGATATCGCACTCGACGTGGTGTACGAAGACGATGCCCTGGCGGTCATCGACAAGCCGGCCGGGTTGGTGGTGCATCCGGCCCCGGGTCACTGGGGCGACACCCTCGTCAACGCGTTGGTCGCCCGCGGGACGACGCTGTCAGGCGGCGCCGAGGGTCGCCCCGGAATCGTTCACCGGCTCGACCGCGACACCTCCGGCCTGATCATCGTCGCCAAGACGGACCTGGCGCACCGGCGACTGGCCGGGATGATCGCGGCCCGGCGCGTGGCGAGGGTCTATGCCGCGCTGGTCTGGGGTCACCTCGACCAGAGTCCGCTCACGATCGATGCGCCTATCGCCCGCGATCTCCGAGACCGCAAGCGGATGGCGATACTTCCCGGGGGCCGCCGGGCGCAGACCGACGCCTTTGTCATCGCCCGGCTCGGCTCCGTGGACCTGCTCCGGCTCGAATTGCTGACCGGGAGAACCCATCAGATCCGGGTGCACCTGCAATCGGTCGGTCACCCGGTGGTCGGGGACGCCGTCTACGCGGCAGGCGGGGCTCAGCGGATCGGCGGGCCCGCCCGACTCGAGGCCAGGCGGCTGGAATCCCTGGCTCCCAGACAGGCGCTCCATGCCGCGCTTCTGGCGTTCCGCCACCCGATCAGCGGATCGCCCCTGCGCTTCCGTTCGCCATGGCCAGCCGATCTCTGGCCGCTTCTCGAGGCGGCGGCGGGAGCTGGGCACTTGAGCACCCGGGAGGAGGCCTTGGCGGCGATGGGGTTCTTCCGTAACGATGACTGACGGGGCCAAGGCAGTCGAGGGACTGGTGGTGCGCGTGGCCGGGGTCCAGCGCTACCTGCCAATTGCAAGCGTCATAGAGGTATTGCGAGAAGTGAATATCATCAGGGTCCCCGGCGCTGTTGCCGCGGTCCTGGGGATGGTGAATCATCGGGGTCGGGTCATCGCCGTGGCCGATGCGCGCCAGGCGCTAGAACTCATCGGCGATCCGACGACCGGCCGCGACATCGTGGTGGTGCAGTGGCGGGAGCGGCGATTCGGCGTGGCAGTCGACGCGGTCGTCGAGCTGATGGGTGAGGCGCGCACGGGGCTTGCAGAGATCGACCTGGATCGCATCGCGGCGGCTGTTTTCGCCTGAGGTCTCGAACGGAGGATGCTGTGGCGCACCGGATCCTGATTTGCGATGACGCGATCTTCATGCGGACGATGATCGCCGACATTCTGACCGGCGCCGGCTACGAAATCGCCGGCGAAGCGGAGAGTGGGTTGCAGGCGGTCGAGCGGTACAAGACGCTGAAGCCCGATCTCGTCACCATGGATATCGTGATGCCGGACATGGGCGGCATCGACGCGGTCAAGGCGATCGTCGCGGTGGATGCCAAGGCCCGCATCCTGATGTGCAGCGCCATGGGTCAGCAGTCGCTGGTGGTCGAAGCGATCCAGGCGGGCGCCAAGGACTTCGTGGTCAAACCGTTTCAGCCGGCGCGGGTTCTCGAAGCCGTGCAACGCGTCCTGGGTGGATGACCGACGCCCGGCGCGCGCGTTACGTCGCCCTCTACTCGTCTGAGGCGCGATCGCTGCTGAGCACCGCGCGGCGCGCCCTGGAGCGATGGCAGGAGCGTCCCGCCGATTCCGAGGCCGGTGAGGAAATCTTCCGGGCGCTGCACACGGTGAAGGGAATGGCGGCGTCGCTCAACTTCACCGCGACCGCCGAGCTGGTTCACGCCACCGAGACGACGTTGAGCGACGTGCGGCGCGGTGGCGTCCGCGCCACGTCGCAGTGGCTCCGGGAGTTCGAGTCATCGCTCGACGCCATCGCGCTCTCGTCCGAGGCGGCGATCGTGGGCGCCGGGGGCACCGCTGCGACCGAGCCGGCGCGGCGAACCGGTCCGCGCATCGTTCGCGTCGATCTCGATCGTCTCGACGCGCTGCTCAGCGATCTCGGCGCGCTGGTGCTGGCGCGACAGGAGCTCGAACGCCGAGCGGAATCCGATCCGTTTTCGCCGATCGCGCACGCCGCGTGGCAGATGGCGGGCCGGCTGGACGCTCTGCAATCACGGATCCTCGACGTTCGGCTGGCGCCGCTCTCCGAGATCCTGGAGCGCATGCCGCCGCTGGTGCGGGATCTCGCGCGCCAGCTCCGGAAGGAGGTCACGATCGAAGTAACCGGCGAGTCGCTCGAAGTCGATCGTGCCATCCTTGATCAACTCGCCGATCCGCTGCTGCACCTGCTGCGCAACGCGGTGGATCACGGGCTCGAATCGCCGGAGGCGCGGCGCGCCGCAGGCAAGCGCAGCGCCGGCAAGATCGCGGTGTCCGCACGGCAGGATGGCGACGCCGTGGTGCTCGAAATCGCTGACGACGGCCGCGGGGTGGATCGCGAGCTGGTCGCCGAGCGCGCGCGAGCCATGGGGATCCTGGCGCCGGGCGCCGTGTTGAGTGACGATGGCCTGCTCGCGGTGCTGGAGCGGCCCGGGTTCAGCACGGCCGATCGCGTCACCGAGGTGTCGGGTCGCGGGGTCGGGCTCGATGTAGTGGTCGCGCGAATGCGCGAAGTCGGCGCCGCGCTCACGTTGACGACCGTCGTGGGTCATGGAACCGTCTTCAGCATTCGCCTGCCGACGAGGCTCGGTATCGTGCGGGCGCTGGTGACCGGGATTGGCGACGAGCGGTACGTCATGCCGATGACGCATGTGGTGGAACTGGTTGCCTGGCAATCCGACCTGGTGTCGCAGCGCGACGGTCGCGCGGTCCTGATGGTTCGCGACGAGGCGCTGCCGATCGTCGACCTGCGCCGGCTGCTGCAGTATCGCGGTGCCGAGCCGCCGGCACGGAGGCCGGCGGTCATCGTCGAGGCGAATGGCCAGCGAGTGGCACTCCTGGCGGATGCCGTGCTGGGTCAGGTCGACGCCGTCGTGCAGGCAATCGACCGGCCGAACGGGATGGCGCGATGGCTGACCGGTGCGACCGTTCTGGACGACGGCCGGCCGGCGTTGTTGATGGATCTGGCGAGCGTGGTGTAGGGATCTCAACTGGAGGCACGATGACCGCAGCGAACGACATTGACACCCTGCGCCACGATGGATTGCGCGAGGTCGCGACGATCGGTGCCGGACACGCGGCGACGGCGCTGTCGCAGCTCACCAATCGACGCATCATGATCTCGGTGCCGCACGTGCAGCGGATCCACTTCGGCGAGGTGCCCGACCTGGTCTCCGCGTTCGGTGATCACGTGGCGGTGGTAGCGATGCGGATGCTTGGCGATCTCACGGGGCGGGCGTTGCTGGTCTTCGAAGAATACGATGCGACGCGCCTTTGCGACCTGATCCTTCGCCGCCCCGCGGGTCCTCCGCGGGCCCTGGGCGAGCTGGAACAATCAGGCCTCAAGGAGGTCGGCAACATCGTGTGCTCGGCGTATCTCACCGCGCTGAGCAATTTCATGGGGATGATGTTGCTGCCGTCGGTCCCCGCGCTGACGATCGGTCCGACCGATCAGGCAATCGCATCCACGGTGGATCCTGCCGAAGCGCCAGGCGACCTGGTGTTCTGCGTGGACACGGCGTTTCGCGCCGAGGGCGCGGAGACACCGCTGACGGGAGCGTTCCTGCTGATGCCCGACCAGGCATCGGTGCGCGCGATTCTCGAGGCGATCCGGCTCGACTGACATGGGGTCCGTCGCCTCGGCGGTCGCGGCGCTCCGCCAACGACTCGGCCGCGCGGACGCCGCAGCGCTCAGCAACTTCGCCTGGTTCGCCGCGCGTCGCGGTGAGCACGACGCGGCGCTGGAAGCCGCACGGGCCGCGGTGGCGCTTCCCAATGCTCCGCGCGCCGCGTGGCGATCGCTCGAGCGGCTCGCGGCCGGACGTGTCGACGGAATGCTGCTTACCGCGGGGGGCATCGCGGCGGCGCCCTCGCCACGACACGGCAATCCGCTCGCGACGGCGCACGTGGCGCACCGCGAACGGGAATTCGCGGTGGCCGAAGCCTGCTATCGCGCCGCGCTGGATGATGCCGCGCTCGCGCCGGCCGCGCTCAACGGCATGGGCGTGTTGCACGAGCAGCGGCGTGAACGCGCCGCTGCCGACGAAGCGTGGCGCGGTGCGATCGCTGCCGGCAGCATCGCCGCGGTGCACAACCAGGCGCTGGCGCTCCTGCGGCGCGGATTGCCGCACCGCACGCGCGCCGTGCTGACGCCGTGGCTGACGCGCCCGGAGCCGGCAGCCTCGCTGCAATTCCTGGCCGGATACGCCGCACTCGTGGATGAGGATCCCGCGGCCGCGCTTCCGCTCCTCACCAAGTCGGTAGCGCTCGATCCGGAATCGGCGCGGGCGCAATTCAGTCTCGGGCTCGCCTGCGAGCGGCTCGGCATGCACGCCGACGCGCTGGTCGCGATTCGTCGGGCGCTGCTCCTCTCGCCGTGGTACCAGCCCCAAGCCTGGCTGGTCGAGTCGGGACCGGATGGCCCGGCGGTGGAACTCCCGATGGATCCGGGAGAAGGCGGCCCGGCGACACAGACCGACGACGTGCTCCTCTCGCTGGGTCGCTCGCTCCTGCAGACTGCTCATCTCGGCGAGGCGCTCGCGGTCTTCGACCAGGTGCTTGCGGGTCATCCCTCGCAGACCGCCGCGCTCTTTCATCGCGGTGTGGTACTCGCCAAGCTCCGGCGATACGACGAGGCACTCGAAGACTGGGAGAGCGTCGGGCGCGTCGATCCCGGCAGCGAGATCGGCGACGCCAGCCGCCGCCACGCGCGGTCGGCGCGTCAACTCGCGTCCCTCTTCGCCGGGGCGTAGCGATGCACGGACCGTTGAGCGAAATCGGCCTGATCGAAGTGTTGCAGCTGCTCGAGCGTGGCCGACGGAGCGGCGCGCTGCACGTCACCGGCGGCGTACCGGAGCGCACCGCGTCCGTGCACCTCCGCGACGGCGGGATCGTCGCCGTCGACCCCGATGCCGGCGACGATGCGCTGCGTTCGGCTCTGGTCGGCCGATATCTCGCCAGCGAAAGCGAATCGCAGAACGATTCCGGGTTGCTCGCCCGCGAGGATGCCACAGCGCTTCGCGAGGAACTCGCCTTGCACGCGCTCGGGACGATGCTGCATTGGCGGGCGGGGCGGTTCGACTTTCGGTCCAGCAACATTTCCGGTGGTCCGCTGTCGATCTCGCCGGATGCGCTGGTGTTTCAGCTGGTGGAGTCGGAAACACGCCGAGTCGAGCTTTCCGACGCCACCGTCGGATTCCGCGTCATCCCTGCGTTCGCTGCACCGGAAATCGTGACGCGGGGGGATCCGCCGGCGCTGACACCGCGGGATTGGCGGGTGCTCGACGTGGTGGATGGCACCCGCGACATCGCGGGCATTGCCGCGGTGCTGGGCGAACCGCTCGAGGACATCGCGGCCCGGGTCCAGTGGCTGGAGGCCGCCGCTATACTTGAACTCAACCGGCCCGGTCCCGATCTGACCGTCGTGGTGCGTTCGGCGATCGAGGCCGGCCGCTACAACGAGGCCGCCCAGTTGCTTCAGGTTCGCCTGGCGTCGTATCCGGCGGACGCCGACGCATGGCGTGTGCTCGGTCTGGCCGAGGTCGGAGCGGGTCGCTTCGAGCGCGCGATCGAGGCCTGGCAAAGCTGGCGTGCCAGCGATCCCGAGCACGCGGGCGATGCGGTGGAACTGATGCAGGCGGCTCGTACCATGGTGGAGGCTCTCCGCGACTCCCGTGACTGACATCTCCATTCCCGCGGGATCCCCGTCACAGGGTCTGGCCTTTCTCGAACTTGGTGAGCGGTTGCGGCAGCGCGGACAGTTCGCCGCTGCGGCGACGGTGGCGCTCGCCGGACTCGCCCACTACCCGGCGGTCGCCGACGCCCATGACCTGCTGGCCCGCATTCGCGTCGATCAGGGCGACGACCCTGCGGCGATTGCGGCATGGCACGCCGCGCTGGAGTGCGATCCCCTGCACATCGGGGCGCGGAAAGGCCTCGCCTTTGTCGCATTCCGCGCCCGGGATTTCGTCACCGCCGAACGACACCTCGAACTGGCGGCAATGCACGCGCCGCACGACACCAGCGTGCTCGCGGCGCTGGATCGGGTGCGTTCCGTCCAGCCGAATGCCGTGGCCGAACCGGTGCCGCGGCTCACCGATCCCGGTAGTGGTTTGCTGCTGTACGACCTGCAAGGAATGCGTCTCGCCGGGGGACTCACCGATTCAGGCGACGAAGCGCTGGCGGACGCAGCCGCCGCCGAAGGCGCCGGTCTCACCCGGGAGACCGAACGCGCAGCGCGATTGCTCGGTCTGGGCCGCCCGCGCCACCTCCTGGTAGAAACGGCGCAAGCGCGAATCGCCATGGTCCCGGTGAGGTCCGACGCGGCGCTGCTGCTGCACCGCGGCGCCGCGATTCCGATCGGGCGCCTTCTGGCGCTGGTCAATCGCGCGGCACAAGCGGCGACGCAGTGGCTCGAGTCGATGCGATGAATCGCAACGCCTGGCAGGAGGCGCTCCGCGAGCTCACCGGCGTTGGCGGTGTGCTCGGCGCGCTGGTCATCTCGGCGGACGATGGGCTCGTGGTCGAGGAGGCCGCCATCGACGATCTCGCCACCGCCGACGTCGCGGCTCTGTCGGCCGCGCTGGTTGCGCGCGCCGCACGTTGCACCGGAGCGATGCGAAGCGGACCGCCATCCAGTCTGCACCTCGTCGCCGAATCGGGCACACTCCTGGCCGTCGCCGGACCGCCCCCGCTCTGGCTCGTGGCCGTCGCGCGCCCGGATGCCGAAGTCGGCCGGTTACGGTTGCTGCTCCGCGATTTTGCCGGCGGACTCGCCTGATGCGGGTGATCGAGCCGTGGGTGGCGGCACCGCTCACCGAGCTGCTCGGTGAATCAAGTGCGCGACTTGCCTTGATCATGACCAGCTCCGGACAGGTCATCGGCCAGCATGGATTCACGCGTTCGCTGGACGTCATGGCGGCGGCCTCGCTGGGCGCGGGGATCCTCGCCACCACCGGTGAATTGGCGCGCACGGTCGGAGCGCCATCGGGGTTTGGTGCCGTGGTGCACCAGGGTGAGCGGCAGGGTGTGTGGCTCGCCGGTTTTGACACCCCGCGCGGGCGCTGGATCGCGCTGGTGGTGTTCGGACCCGAATCCTCGATCGGTCTGGTGCGACTCTTTTTCGCGCGATTCGCCGAACAGGTTGCCGCGGCCGCACCGCCACTCGCGCCGATGCGTGAGGTGCTGGCTGAAGGCTTCGAGCGCGAACTGGACCAGTCATTGCGCGCGCTCTTCGGAGCGAACACCTGATGGCGCGTCTCAACCCCGATCGTCGGGAACTTGGAGCGTCGTTGGTGGTCTACGGCGCGCCCAAGTCCGGCAAGACTGCGATTCTTCATTGCATCCGGGAGCGTGTGGCCCCGGAACGGCGCGGCGGATTCGAACCGTTTGGCAGCGACGCCGGCGTCGCACCTCTGCTCGACTGGATTCCGCTCGATCTGGGCGCGATCGGCGGCTGGCAGGTACGCGTCGACCTCTACGCGATTCCTGATCAGCGCCACGCCGACGCGACCCGCCGGATGATTCTCTCCGATGCCGACGGAGTCCTCTTCATCGGCGACGCGCAGGCGGCGCGGCTGAGCGACAATCTCGGCGCCGTGGCCAGCCTGCGCGAGAATCTTGAGGCGCTCGACGGGCGCCGTCCCGATCTCCCGACGGTGTACGCCTACTCCAAGTCCGATCTTCCGGGCGACTTGCTGCTCGGTCGCGACGCGCTCAATCAGGCGCTCAATCCGCGCGGATTCCCGGATTTCGCCTGCAGCGCCTTGCGCGGTGAAGGGG
>JBOHRY010000270.1:0-2794 GCA_050732955.1 Gemmatimonadales bacterium
GTCGATGAGATTGACCAGGATCTGTTCGATTGCCTGACGATCGGCGATGACGGGTGGGAGTCCGGAAGGCACGTCCGTCAGCAGCGTGACGCCGCGTGAATTCATCGCCTCCACCTGGGACGCCGCCACGTGCTGCACCAGCTCGCCCAGGTTGACCGGCTGCAACGGCCGGGGTTGATGGCGGACGAACGCAAGCAGGTCCTTGACGATGTGACGAGCCCGATTGGCCTGCTCGTAGATCATGCGGAGCCCCGAGCGCAACTCCCCAGTTGGCGCTGATCCGGCCAGTTGCTCACTCTGGCCCAGCACGACCGCGAGCGGATTATTGAGCTCGTGGGCAACGCCGGACACGACGCGCCCGATCGCGAGCATCTTCTCCGATTCCGCCATGCGCCGGTCGAATTCCTCGCGCTCGGCCTGCGCCGCATTCCGCGCAGTCAGGTCGCGCAACACCAGCACGCTGCCCCGGCGCCCGGCACCGTCCAGGCGGCCCACCGTGAATTCCAGCGGAACGGAACTGCCGTCCGATCGAACGCCACATCCCACGTGGGTGGTCAGCTCGGCGGCGTCGGACGTCGCCGAGGACTCGGCACTCGCGAGCAGGCTGGATGCGTCGAGAATGAATGCATCCACCGGCCGGCCGACGGCATCACGCGCGGGAATCTGGAAGAGTGCAGCGGCAGCGCCATTCACCAAGTCGATTCGATGCTGCTCATCCGCGATGATGATGGCCTCGCGCGCCGCCTCGATGATGCCATTGAGTCGTTGCTCCGAACTGGCGAGCGCCTGCAAACGCTCGGCTTGGACACGCGAAGATTCGAGCAGGGAATCCTGCACCGTCACGACGATGACGGCAGCGGCAAGCAGGGAAAGAACCAGCGCGTCACCGTATCCCGAGGATATCGACACCGTGCGAACGAAGTTGGCGAATTCCGACGTCGAGCCGTTCTCGAAGAACGCCAGCAAATAGAACGTCGAGACCGTACCGAACAGCGTCAAGGCGAGCCCGAGGAAGATCAAGCCACGACTCCGGGGGGCCCGGGCGCCGAAGAGCACCACCTGCGCGGCCCCGAAGCACACCAGCGGCATCGCGACCAGTTCAATCCGCTCAGGCAACGAGCCGAGCGACGCGAAACCGAGCACCATTCCAAGGATCGTCGCGAGAAGCAGCACCAGTTGCACGGTCTGTGCGGACATCGCGCGAACTGTCCCGATGGCGCCCACAGCGATTGCGGCGAGGAATACGGACTTGGCTGGCCAGTAGAGATGGTCGAGGCCGGCAATCCATTCGGGCCGAAGATGGTGGGGCGCGAACACCATTAGCACGGATGTCATTGCCATGCATGTCAGGCCCACGACCTCCGCCAGCCAGGCGGTCATCCAGATCATAACGGCGCGGCGCTGACTCGCGAGCGGGATCAGCAGGGCGAATATCCCCAGGAGCAGCAGCGCACTCGCCCACTGCACGATCGGACCAACCATCTTGACGGTCACGACCGGGCTGACTGCTCCCGGGATATGGAAGGGCATGCCGAATACTACGTAAGCGGCGGCCGGGGCCGCTAGCGATAGATCTCCCCGCCACCGGCCCGGAATTCGGCAGCCTTGGCCGCCATTCCCTGTTCGGCCTCGAGCCGGGCGGCCGCGTCGCGGATATCCTGCGTGATGCGCATCGAGCAGAATTTCGGCCCGCACATCGAACAGAAGTGCGCGATCTTGGCGCCCTCGGCCGGGAGCGTCTCGTCGTGGTAGGCGAGTGCCGTGGCCGGGTCGAGGGAAAGATTGAACTGGTCACGCCAGCGGAATTCGAACCGCGCCTTCGACAGCGCGTCGTCCCGCTGCTGCGCCAGCGGGTGTCCCTTGGCGAGGTCGGCGGCGTGGGCGGCGATCTTGTAGGTGATCACGCCGGCCTTGACGTCGTCGCGGTCGGGAAGACCCAGGTGCTCCTTGGGCGTCACATAACAGAGCATAGCGGTACCGTACCAGCCGATCATCGCAGCACCGATGGCGGACGTGATGTGGTCGTAGCCCGGTGCCACGTCAGTCGTGAGCGGCCCCAGCGTATAGAACGGGGCTTCGTCGCACCACTCCAGCTGCTTCTCCATGTTCTCCTTGATGAGATGCATCGGGACGTGGCCCGGTCCCTCGTTCATCACCTGCACGTCGTGCTCCCAGGCGATCCGGGTCAGTTCGCCCTGCGTCCGGAGCTCGGCGAACTGCGCCTCGTCATTCGCGTCGGCAATCGAGCCGGGGCGCAGTCCGTCACCCAGCGAGAAGGACACGTCATAGGTCCGCATGATCTCGCAGATCTCGCGGAATCGCGTGTACAGGAACGACTCGCGGTGGTGCGCGAGGCACCACTTGGCGATGATCGATCCGCCGCGTGAGACGATACCCGTCATGCGCCGCGCGGTCATCGGGATGTACGGCAGCAGCACGCCGGCGTGCACCGTGAAGTAGTCCACCCCCTGCTCGGCCTGTTCGATCAACGTATCGCGGTACACCTCCCAGGTCAGGTCTTCCGCGATCCCGCCGACCTTTTCGAGCGCCTGATAGATCGGAACAGTGCCGATCGGCACCGGCGAGTTGCGGAGGATCCACTGCCGGGTCTCGTGGATGTTCCTCCCGGTAGAGAGATCCATCACCGTGTCGGCGCCCCAGAGCGTCGCCCAGCGCAGCTTGTCGACTTCCTCTTCGATCGACGAGCTCACCGCCGAGTTGCCGATGTTGGCGTTGATCTTCACCAGAAACCCGCGCCCGATGATCATCGGCTCGAGTTCGGGATGGTTGATGT
>JBOHRY010000271.1:0-8807 GCA_050732955.1 Gemmatimonadales bacterium
CCAACTGCAACGCGCGCAGCGGACCGGGTCCGGCCCCGGTTGCAGCGAGCAGTTCGCGCACGGCGAAGCGGCCGCCGCGCTCTTCCAGCGCCTGGTACAAGAGGCGCTGCGCGGGCGCGCGAGCAAAACGCTGCTCCCGCTCGACCAGCGTCAGCCTGGCGCCCGACAACTCCACCACGCGGACCGTCGCAGTGGCGGCGCCGGTGTCGGGAGGTACCACTTCGAGTTCGACGGCACCGACGCGTTGCAACCGGTCCACCACGTCCCAGAGCGGACGCTTGAAGGCGCGGACCGCCGCGACCGCGGTTGCGTGTCCGCCGCGATCCCGCAACCAGTCGAGCAGCGCTTCCGCGGTGCCGCCGACACGATCCGGCCCGGCGTCGGTCGCGCGGAACACGAGAGAGGAGTGGCCCCAGAGTGCCGATGGCAGCATGGCGCGGAGCACCATGCCGATCGGCGCACCGTAATACGACACCATGCGCGTGGCGAGCCGCAACAGGCTGTCGGGGAGCGCCGGAACGGCGTCGGGCACCGCCAGGATGTCGCGCGCTGTCATCGTGGGCGCCGGCACGTCCACCGCGGTGATCACCCCGATCCATTCCTGGCGCCGGACCGGAACGACGACGCGCGCCCCGGGGAGCGCGCGCTCGGCGAGTGACGCCGGTATCCGGTAGCGATAGGGGTCAGGCAGCGGCAACGGCAGCGCGACCTGGGCGAAGCGTTCGCTCATCGTCGCACGACGCCGAGCCCGGGACGATCGGGGAGCGTCACCTGACCGCCCGGAATGGTTGCACCGGCAAACGGATCGTCACTCAACAGGGCGGCGCCGTCGAGATCGACGATATCCACCAGCGGAGTGAGGTGCGCCGCCGCTGTGATCCCCAGCGACGATTCGATCATGCATCCCACCATCACCGTCATCTGATGGGCCCGCGCGATGGCGATCATGCGGAGCGCTTCACGGAGCGAACCGCACTTGGCCAGTTTGATGTTGATCCCGTCGACCCGGCCGACCACGCGCGGAATGTCGCGCGAGGTGACGCAGCTCTCGTCGGCGATGATCGGAATTCTGGCGTGCCGGCGCACGTGCAGCAGTCCATCGAGATCGTCTGCTGCCACCGGCTGCTCCAGGACGGTCACGCCGAACTCCTCGAGCACCGGGAGCATCGACACCGCCTGCGCCGCGGTCCACGCGCAATTGGCGTCTACGCGTAGCTCCCGGTCGGTGGCATCGCGCAGCGTGCTGAGGATGCGGCGATCATCGGCGCTCCCGAGCTTCACTTTGAGAATCGGATACTCGGCCGCCTCCTTCACCTTGCGGCGCAGCACCTCCGGGACGTCGATGCCGATCGTGAACGTGGACTGCGGCGCACGCGCCGCGTCGAGGCCCCAGTAGCGCCAGAGGGGAACGCCGAGCCGCTTGCCGACGAGGTCGTGCAGTGCCGCCGAAATGGCGACACGCGCCGCGGCGTTGCCCGAGAGCGTCAGCTCGAGCTGGCGCTCGATCGTGTCGAGCTGCCAGGGGTCGTCGCCAATCAGCGGTGCGTACGTCGCCAGCGCCGCCTCGACGGTCGCGAGCGTTTCGCCGTAGAAGCGCGTCGCCGCGGCCTCGCCCCAGCCTTCGATGCCGTCGTCGTCAACCAGCTTCACCATCAGCGTGCGATATTCGGAGTTGCTCCCGCGCGCGATCGCGAACGGATGGCGGGTGTGCAGCGTGAGGACTTCAGTCGACAGGCGAAGCGTCATGGGCAGGTCTGGGTTGCGGGACAGGCGCCGATGCGCCCGGAAAAGTAGCGTGATGGAAGGTGGGGGTCGCGGCGCGACGGTTCAGCGCGGTTTCGCGGAATCCAGCGCGCGAACCGTGGCCAGGACACCGGCCGCGAGGCGCTCCGGCCGATAGCCGCCTTCCATCACCGCAACGATCGGTGCCCGGGGAAAAGCTTCGCGCAGCCGGTTGACCCACGTGGCGAAGTGCTCGGGCTCGAGGGTGAAGCCTCCGAGCGGGTCGCCGAGCATGGCATCGTAGCCGGCCGAGATGAGCACCAGATCGGGCGTCCACGCCGTGGTGGCGCGCCCGATACCGCGCCAGAGCGTTTCGACGTAGGTCGCGGGAGGCAGGCTGGGCGACATCGGCAGGTTGAAGCAGTTGCCGACGCCACGCTCCTCGGCCGCACCGGTTCCGGGATACCATGGGTACCTGTGCATCGAGACGAAATGGACGCCGGGCTCGCGCTCGACCAGGGCCTGCGTGCCATTGCCGTGATGCACGTCCCAGTCAACGATGAGGACGCGATCCGCGCCGGAGGCTCGCGCCGCCATTGCGGCGACCACGACGTGATTGACGACGCAGAATCCCATGGCGCGATCGTGCAAGGCGTGGTGGCCCGGTGGCCGCACTGCCGCAAACGCCGTTCCCCAGCCGTGGACGGCGTGATCGAGTGCGGCGAGGACTGCGCCACTCGCGCCGATGGTCGCCGTCCAGCTTTCCGGCCCCATCGGCGTATCGGGGCCGAGTTCGCCGCCACCACTGGCGGCGAGCGCGGCTGCGCGCTCGAGGTAGCGTGGATCATGGCAGCGGGTCAATGCGTCGATCGGCGCGGCCGGCGATTCGCGCACTTCGATCGTCGGATCGCGCTCGAGGTGCCGGAGGACGCACGCGAGTCGCTCGGGCTGGTCGGGATGGTCGCCCCCGGGACGATGGGTCAGGCACGTCCGGGAGGTGAAGACGGTCATGCGGCGGTCAGCGCACCGGCATCCGGTGTCCCCGCATCACGATCATCGCACCTTCCGGCGGAACCTGTTCGTCGCTCAGGCTGCGCGATTCGTCACGCACCTCCGCGCCCCGAAACTTGACGAGAAAACGGGACGGCTCGTCGTCGATGTGCGCTGCATCGAGCGCGAGTTGCTTCACCCGGCTGATCGGCGTCGAAGGCGAAAGGTGGAGAACCACATCGCTCCAGGTCTCAAGCACGCGAACTCGAACGGTGAGGTCGCCGTTCATTGGCTGGCGACCACGGCGCGCGGCAGCGTCGAGAGGAAACGATCGACTCCCTGGTCAAAGAGCAGCGTCGAGCCACGCACGTGAGTCAATCCATCCCGGCTCTGCATTGCGATCGCGATCTCCTCGCCGCCCTGGCCGCGCAGCAGCAGGTACGACGGTCCCTCGTGTTCCGGGAACGCAGCGCTCTGCGGCACCCGTTCGGCAAAGAACTTCTTGGCGCGCAGGATCACTTCCGCGGCACTCATTGTCGTGGTCGCCTCATAGGTCATTCCGGTTCATCCTTCCTGAACACCGGCCGGACGCAACTGCGCCGCCAGCCAATCGTTCACGTGATCGAGCCCGATTCGGTCCTGCATCATCGAGTCGCGGTGGCGCACGGTCACGGTGCGCTGTGACGCCGTTTCCTGGTCGATCGTGACGCACCACGGCGTGCCGACTTCATCCTGGCGGCGATAGCGTCGGCCGATGGCGCCCCCGTCGTCGTAGAAGGCCGACACCGAACCGCGAAGATCGCGGTAGAGTGTCTCGGCGATTTCCGGCAATCCTTCCTTCTTCATCAGGGGAAGCACCGCAACCTTGATGGGTGCCAGGTGCGGAGAGAACCCCATGACCACCCGCATTTCGTTCTCGACCATCTCTTCGCGGTACGCATCGGTCATCACAGTGAGTGTCACGCGATCGGCCCCGGCCGCGGTTTCGACGACGTACGGCAGGTAGCGCTCGCCGCTCGCCGCCTCGAAGTATTCCAGCTTTTTCCCCGAGTACTCCTGGTGGCGCCGCAAGTCGAAGTCGGTGCGGTTGTGCACGCCCTCGATTTCCTGCCAGCCGAAGGGAAACTCGTACTCGATGTCGAACGCTGCCTTGGCATAATGCGCCAGTTCACCGGGCCCGTGCTGGTGCCACCGCAGCTTCGACGGCGTGAGTCCCAGACCCTCGTGCCACGCCATGCGCACCGCGCGCCACCGTTCGAACCATTCGTCGTCGGTGCCCGGTCGAACGAAAAACTGCATCTCCATCTGCTCGAATTCCCGGGTCCGAAAGATGAAGTTCCCGGGGGTGATCTCGTTACGGAAGGCCTTCCCGATCTGCGCGATGCCGAACGGGATCTTCTGGCGAGACGAGTTGAGCACGTTGAGATAGTTGACGTAAGTGCCCTGCGCCGTCTCGGGACGCAGATAGATCGCGGCGGCGCTCTCTTCGACCGGCCCCATGAACGTCTTGAACATGAGGTTGAACTGCCGCGGTTCGGTGAGATCGCAGGCCGTATGCTGACCCGGCATCTTGCTCGGTTTCTGCGGACAGCGCGCATCTTCGAGCTTGTCGGCGCGAAAGCGCGATTTGCAGGTGCGACAATCCACCAGCGGGTCGGTGAACCCGCTCACATGGCCCGATGCTTCCCACACGCGCGGATGCATCAGGATGGCAGCATCGAGCCCCTCGATGTCGTCCCGAAGCTGCACCAGCGATCGCCACCACCGGTCCTTGATGTTGCGCTTGAGCAGCACTCCGAGGGGTCCGTAATCCCAGACCGAACCGAGGCCTCCGTAGACCTCGGACGACTGGAAAACGAAGCCCCGGCGCTTGGCCAGGGATACCAGTTTTTCCATTGTAGAAACGTCAGGCATCGGGCGATACTGGCTAAGGTGTAAGAGCGTGGCGAGTGGCAAAACGTAATGAGACAGCAGGACTCCCGCTGTACCCCGGTCAGACCCATGATGCTGCGTGCCCCTTCCGGCAATCGCTTCGCCGACCCTGCTGCCGTGGCCGGATCGTCCGGCGTGACCCTCCTCGAATTGCTGGTCGCGATCGTGATGGTCGGCATTCTGTGCGCCATCGGGCTGACGCGACTCGATTGGAAGCGCTACCAGGCGGATTCGGCCGGACGCGGAGTGATGGCCGAACTCGCCACCGCGCAGCGCCTGGCACTGTCGCTTCAGTCCAACATCGTCGTCACGCTGCCCGATTCCGGACGGATGCAGATCCTGGAAGACAAGAACAATGACGGCACGGCGGGCGTGGATGAGCGGGTCCGCACCGTACCGATCGACAATTTCTTCGCCTTCGGGAGCGGCGGTGCGCCGACACTGCCCTCCCCGGACGATGGCACGGCGCTCACGACCATCACCTTTCATCGCGATGGATCGGCGGATCGCAGCGGCACCTTCTATCTCCACGGCCCCGGATATGACCCCACGTGCAGGCACTGTCGCGCCGTCACAGTCGCCCGGGCCACCGGCCGGGTCGTCTGGTACAGCTACGCCTCCGGCAACTGGAATCGAGCCAACTGATGCCAACCCGTCGCGGCTTCACGCTGATCGAAGTCATGATGGCAGTCGTCGTGCTGGGACTTCTCGCGGTCGGCGTGGCGCGATTTGCCGCGATGTTCTCGAAGGACATCTCGAGTTCGTCGGTGCGAGTCGTGGCCGCAGCCGTCGCGAACGACCGGATGCAGCTGATCCGCGCCGATCCACGCTACACCACCCTGGTGACGCTCTACAACGGCGGAGCCGGCGCGGACACGACCGGATTCCCGGACTTCCCGCGGATGCGCCGGATCACCAACCTGTTGCGCGATCAATCGGGAACGCCGGCGCGCGACCGGACCACGGTGACGGTTCGCGTGATCGATCCCAGCATGTTCGACACCGTCTCGGTGACTTCCGTGATCGCCGCGCCATGACAATCACGTCATGTCGTGCGACGCGGTGCCGCGCCGGGTTCTCGATCCTGGAGCTGCTTATCGCGATGACGCTGGCCGTCGCCGTGGCCGGAGTGGGATTCTCGCTCTTCCGCTCGCAGAGCATGTTTTTCGGCACCAATCAGCAACGCTACGACCTGTTGCAGGATGCCCGCGGCGCGCTGGAGGATGCCCAGCGCGTCATCCGGACGATGGGCGCCGGCGTGCCGAGCACCCAGCCGGTCCTGGTGTACGGCGACAATCAGGTGCTCGCCTTCAACACCGATTTCATCGAGGCCGACACTGTCGACACACGCTGGGCCGCGTATTTCAACGCCCAGACGCCGGCCAATGAGACGATCGCGTGGGATGTCGGGTCGGCCGGACTGATTCCCGGCACCGCCTACACCTATCCGTCGGTGAACTACGTGCTGGGCAGCGGCGATCCGTCGCCGGCAGAGACCTTCACCTTCAACTTCTCACCCGATTCATCGACGGTGCGAGGCGATGATTACATCCTCTGGCAGCGGGTCAACAACGGGACGCCGACCATCGTCGCCCGAAACATCCTGCCGCATCCCAGTGGCAGCCCGTTCTTCCAGTATTACCAGCGTCGCACGCTCGTCAGCAGCGACACGCTCATGGTGGTCCCGTCGGGAAATCTTCCGCTCGAGCGTCGCGTCCTCATCGCCGGGATCTCGTCCAGCGACAGCGCCAACTACGTCAGGCCCGATTCGGTCCGCGCCGTGCGCCTGAGCATGCGATTCACCAACGGCCAGAGCGGCGCCAACGAGCGCTTCCGCGATGTCCAGACGATGGTGCAGCTGCCCAACAATGGCATCCCGATGCCGACGATCTGCGGCCGGCCGCCACTGGCGCCGGCGTCGTTCACGGTCGTGGATACGATTCCCGGGAGCGGACGACTCTGGTTCACCTGGACTAGTTCGGTGGATCAGGATGCGGGCGAACACGACGTGCTGCAGTACATCCTCTACCGGAAGCTCCAGGGCGCCGCGACGTGGGCCGATCCGCTCGTCGTGGTGCGCCGGGTGGCCGGCCAGGGCACGTATTCCCAGGAAATCAGCGGGAATATCGTCTCCACGGCGTACACCTTCGGCGTTTCTGCGCAGGACTGTACGCCGTCCGAATCTCCGATCACGACCTTGAACGTCACTCCCAGTCCCTGAGCGAAATCCGAGGCGAAGATGCGGCAACCTCTCCTGAACCGTCGCGGTGCAGTCCTGTTCATGACACTGCTGGTGACCATCGCCGTCGCGGGCATGGCGCTCGGCGGCGTGCTGCTCGCCTCCGGCGCGCAACTCTCCACCCGGTACAACGCCAAGGAAGCGCTGCTGCAGGCGTCGGCCGATGGCGGCCTCGAAGTGGCGCGCGATTCGGTCAACCGGGGCATTTTCGACTCACTGTTGCCGTTGAACGGCTACACCACGCTCGCCTCCGCGGCACCGGTGGTTGACGCGCTCGGCCACACGGAACCGCGGATCAACCTCTCGATCTATGTTGGGCGAACCGGCGGCCGCACCGGTGGCGCGGCAACGGCGGGCCAATACGGCAGCAACTTCGCCAGTGCCCTGTCCATCATCAGTGATACTCGCGGCGCGGTCGCGGCGCGACGGATGCTGCTGACCCAGGAATCGTGGGCGAAATTCGCTGTGGCGATCAACAACTGGAGCGGGAGCGCCGCTTACGGCTGTGGAGAGTCGGTCAATGGGCCGTTCTTCTCCAACAGCGGGCTGATCATCCAGGGCGGATGCACCTCGCCCAAAACGCTCTTCACCGGCTCGGTGAGCGTGGTCGGATCGATCACCAACGTCGGCGCCGGCAACTTCACGCAGGGATACAAGACCGGAGCGACGCCGATCGTCTGGCCCACGCCGGCGCGCATCAACCTGATGCGCCAGTACGCGCAGGATGCCGACGCCGCCAACGGTGATTACGACCTGACATCGCGAACGCTCGGCTCGCGGATTCCCGGACTGCGCATCGAGTTCGTGACCATCGACGTCAACGGGAACGGAGTGATCGACTGGGACGAAGGCTTCATGCGGATCTGGGTGCCGGCGAATACCAGCGACTCGGCGCTCGCGTACGCCACGGGACGCCGCTGGCCAACGGTCCCGGGTGCCGTGATCCAGGCCCAGGACCCGAATACCATCTCACGGAATTGCGGAGCGACCACGACCCTTGGCGCCGGTGCGACCCAGTTCTACACCGCCGACAGCGTCTACAACGTGTCGGGTCTGGCCGCCGTGCAGGCACTGCTCTCGACCAATGCGACCCGACGCTGCTTCCTTGGCGGCGACCCGCACCTCTTTCCGTGGGTCACTGGCGACACACTGACGCCGGACTCCACCGTGACCAGCCAGCCGGCGGCGTCCAACAACTTCGGCTGGTGGCAGAAGCGGCGCAGCGGAGCGTATGCGCCGATCGCCACGGTGCGCACCGGCGACAAGGCGTATCTCATCCCGTTAAGCGGAAATCCGAACTTCAAGGGCGTGATCTTCGTCAGCGGCGATGTGGCGCTGAGCGGCCGGTTGCGCGGTCGCGTGTCGGTGTTCGCCACAGGCAACATCGTGATGGCTGACGACCTGCTCTACACCAACGCACCCGGCACCCGCTGCGACGCCTTTGGCGACATCTTCGGAGCGATCGCGACCAAGGACGTCATCATCGAGGACAACAACCTGCAGACGCCGTTCTTCGTCGCCAACAAGGTGTACGGCGGGTTCGACGACACCAACGACGCCAACTACAACATGTTCTTCCTCGCCGCGGGAGACGGCAGCAGCACGGGGAACTGGTACGGCGAAGGCGTCAGCGCGCCGTGGACTCCGCCAGTCAATTTTCCGGCGTGGACCGGCAGTGCCAACTCCAACTGGGACATCTCGGCGATCAACCAGTCATGCGCGACCGCCATCAATGGGTGCGTACGCGTGACCGGCGGCCTCGCGCAGGGTCGCGTCGACGATGCCACCTACTATGGCTCGGGACACTATGGCTGGGCCGAAGCGCACACCTACGATCAGTGCGGTGCGGTCAATCCGCCGCCGTATTTCCCGACCACGGGGCGGTTCATCCCCAATCGCTATTACGAAGTGGATCCGGTATGGC
>JBOHRY010000272.1:0-5341 GCA_050732955.1 Gemmatimonadales bacterium
GGGCGGGGAACTTCACCGCAGCCAAGATTGCGTTCGACGACCATTTCGCTCCTGCGGCGTTTACCGCGGTGCGCTTCTCGATGGCGGCGGTGGTGCTCTGGTTCGTGGTGCGATGGGTGGAAGGCCCGGCGCGGATTCCCCAGGGTGCCTTCTGGCCGCTCGTGGCTCTCGGTGTCATCGGCAATACCATCTACCAGATCTGCTTCATGGAAGGACTGTCGCGGACCGCCGCGACCAAGAGCTCGCTCATTCTGGCCGGCATGCCGGTGCTCGTCACTGTCGGTGCCGGTGCGCTCGGCATCGAGCGCGTCACCCACGCGCAGCGGCTGGCCGTCGTCGTCGCAACCATCGGAGTGGTCGTGGTCGTCGTCGGCCGCGGCGGGACACTCGATCACGGTTTCGGGACGGGTGAATTGCTCCTGCTCGCCGCGGTGTTCACCTGGGCGGTGTACACCCTGCTGCTCCGACGGTGGACCCTCGACATGAGTGCCCTGCATCTCACAGCCTGGACCATGTACACCGGCACACCCGGACTGATTCTGGCGGGTCTCCCGTCGCTGGTGCACCAGAACTGGCACCGCATCACCCCCGCGGCGTGGGGTGGATTGCTGTACTCGTCGATGCTTTCGCTGGTCGCAGCCTACGTCCTCTGGAACCGCGGCGTCGCACAGCTCGGCGCCGCGCGCACCGTGGTGTACAACACCGTCGTGCCGCTGGTCGCCACGGTCATCGCGATGATCGGATTGCACGAACGGCCGGGCGCGATTCACATCGTCGGTGGGGCGCTGATCCTGGGCGGAGTGTTGCTCACCGGCAAGAGCGCCGCGCCGGAAGGATGAACTAGTTTCGGATATGGCCACCCTCGATGAGTTCGATGAGTTTCGCTCGCGCATGAACGAGTTGATTCTCGGCGCGGGCAATCTGACGATCAATCGCTTCTTCGCGCTCGATCATCGCGCGTACGAACCGGGCGCGCTGGGCACGAAGTCGAAGGAGATGCTGGGATTGGTGTCGAGCCTGGTGCTGCGATGCGATGATTGCGTGACGTATCATGTCGTCAGGTGTCATGAGGAGGGAGTCACGAGGGAGGAATTTCTCGAGATATTCAGTGTAGGGTTGGTTGTGGGAGGGAGTATTGTGATCCCGCATTTGCGGCGGGCGATGGAACGATTGGAAGAACTCGGGGTGCGATGAGTTGACAGTCCCGCCGAGCCCGGGCTTTAGCCCGGGGGCGAGACGCGCGGAGGTTGGAGTCCCGGAGCCGAGCCCGGGCTTTAGCCCGGGGGCGAGACGCGCGGAGGTTGGAGTCGCGAGCAAGCCCAGAGCCATGAGCCCAGAGCCGGCCCGGAGCCCGGAGCCCAGACGTTTGCTCCGGGCTTTCCCTTGGTTCCTCTGGGCGCTCTGGGCTTCTCTGGGCTCGCGCGGGCATGGGCCGGCGCTTGCCTCTGGGCTCCGGGCTCTGGGCCGGCTCTGGGCTCATGGCTCCGGGCTCGCTCGCCGCTACTCCCTCATGGCGCCTTCTGCTGCACGACAATGGTCTGGTAGCTCGCCGGATTCCATCTGGGTCGGTCAGCCGTCTGCGCGATCTTCACGCCAAGATAGAACCCGAGCGTCGCGACGCGAGCGAGCTTGCTCGTATCAATCAACCGCACTTCATCATCCGGCCGATGATACTGCGGATGGGTTCCGTTGAAGAAGAAGAGAATCGGGACCCCTTTCCGCGCGAAGTTGAAGTGATCTGAACGCGAGTAGAAGTTTTCCGCTGGCCAGATATCGTCGGCGGCGATCAGATGCAGCTCGGGATGCGCAGCCTGTACTCCGGCCAGTGTCGTTCCCATATCGGAATGTTCCTTCCCGATCACCACGATCGAATCCGGGTTGTTGCGGCCGATCATGTCCATGTTGAGGTCCGCCACGACATGATCGAGCGGAACCGTGGGATGCGCGGCGAAATACGCCGACCCCAGCAACCCTTTCTCTTCACCCGACACATTGAGGATGATCACCGACCGCCCGGTGCGGCCCTTGAGCGACGCCACCGCTTCGGCCACCGACATGATCCCGGTCGTTCCCGAGCCGTCGTCGTCGGCGCCGTTGCAGATACTGTCGGCGCCCTTGGCCGCGCAGCCTCCCACGCCATCGCCCGTGGTACCGACGTGATCCATGTGGGCGGAAAAGATCACGTATTCGTTCCGGAGCAGGGAATCGGTCGCCGGCATCATCGCGACGACGTTTGGAGCACTGGTGCTGGAAACCGTTTCCGGAACGGCGGTGATCACGATGCGGACTTCATCCGGCGCATTCATCACCACCGCCTGCGGTGCCCGACGCATCGCGGCGAAATCGGGTGGATCGCTCAGCCCGGCGAACAGTGAGTCGTGCGCGGTGATTGTCAGCACCCCGCTCGGCGGCATCCCCAGCACGACCGGGCGCGGGTTGCCGAGACGATTGGCTTCGTCCACGCGAAGGCGGAATTGCGCCGGATCGGTGTTCTGGATCACCACCAGCGCGGCCGGCCCTTTCTGGGCCAGGGCGCGAGTGACTTGCTGATTCTGAGCCGGACGCTCGGGGTTCTGGACGAAGACGACGATGGTTCCCGCGAGCGTCAGCGGAGTGATATCCTCGGTGGACACCGCGCCCGAAATGATCTTGACCGGACCGGCGATCGGTTGCCCCGTCATCGGGCCGCTCACGGTGGCCCATTTTTCGAAGGTGAGCCGCTCAGCGCCGGCGCTGTGGCGGAGTTCGAGATACGAATCGCTCCGCTTGGGCCGGATCCGGGCCAGGGTGTAGCGCTGGAAAAAAGTGCCGCTGTCGCCCATCGGGACCAGACCCCAGGCGCGATAGTTGGCGGCGAGATAGGCCGCGGTCTTTTCCAATCCGGGGCTCGGGGTATTGCGACCGCGCATCGAGTCGTCGGCGATAACGCTGATGCGATGCAGCACTTTATCCGGAGTGATGAGGGCACCGGCGGTCCGGATCTCCGCGTCGGTAGCCAAAGGAGTCAGGACTGGGGCGGGAGCGGGAGAGGGATGGCCGCCACAGGCTGCGAGGATGAGGAGGGGAAGGGAAGCGGCGATTGGCGAGCGCATCGGTACTCCGACGGGAAGGGCGAGGAGTAAAGATAGGTCGGGGTAAGGATCAACTCGGGACGCGCCATGAGTTTGAAGCCCGGAGCAAGCCCAGAGCCCCGAGCAAGCCCAGAGCCCGGAGCCCAGAGCCGGCCCAGAGCCCCGAGCCCAGAGGCTGCTTCGCAGCGCACACTGTGCTCCGGCATCCTTCTCGGCTCTCCACGCGCTCAAGCCTCGCGTCGACTTGGGCCGGCGCTCGCCCTCAGGGCTCCGGGCTCCGGGCCGTAGGTGTTGCCGAATACGCCAACGCAATCTCCGGGCTCCGGGCTCCGGGCCGGCTCTGGGCTCCGGGCTCTGGGCTTGCTCCGCGCTCTTACCTCCGGGCATCTCGCTCCTGGGCCAAAACCCGGGCTCGGCTCCGGGCTCTCCGCTCAAGGCTCGCACTCCTATTCTTCACCATGGCAACAACAATCCCGACCGTGCGCCCCGACCTTCTACATCCTGACGACGTCGCCCGTCTCGGCAATCTCGAAATCCTCACCGACTCCATCGTCGAAGGCTTCCTCGCCGGTCTCCACCGCTCTCCCCGCCGCGGTTTTTCCGTGGAATTCGCCGAGCATCGCCAATATCAACCAGGCGACGAACCCCGTTATCTCGACTGGAAACTTCTCGCTCGTACCGACCGACTGTACATCAAGCAATTCTAGGAAGAAACCAATCTCCGCGCCATGCTCGTCGTCGATGCCAGCGCGTCGATGGCGTGGTCCGGCGCTCCGGGTCATCTCACCAAGCTGGATTACTCGACTCGGCTGGCTGCCGCACTTGCGCTCGTTCTACTCCGCCAGCACGACGCCGCCGGGTTGATCACTTTCGACGAAACCGTTCGCTCCATCACTCCGGCCCGGGCCCGCTCGCGCCATTGGGCCGCACTCGCCCGCGTGCTGATGCACACCGATGCCGGCAGCGGCACCGCCGCTGAGCCCGCGCTGCGACAGGTAGTCTCCGCGCTGCGCGCGCGTGGTCTCGTCGTCTTCATCTCGGATCTGCTGCTCGATCGTGCGCTGACCTTGAAGGCGCTCAAGTACCTGCGGCATCGCGGACATCATGTCCTGGTGCTGCACGTGGCCGATCCTGCGGAACTCGAACTCGACCAGGGAGACGAAACCCGCTTCCGCGATCCCGAATCCGAAAGCGTCGTGACACTGGCCCCCACCGAGTGGGCCGACGCGTACCGTCGCACCGTACAGGGTGTGGTTCGGGCCTGGGGCGAAGCATGCCGCGCGGCCGGGATTCGCTACGCGCTGCTTCCCACCGATGTGCCGTTTGGCGTGGCACTCGGCCGCGCCCTCCGCGCGTGATCGGATTCAGCGCACCCTGGGCGCTCCTCGGTCTCGTTGCCGCTGGATTGCCGCTGCTCCTTCACCTCGTGCAGCGACACGAGGTGCCCGAGCGGCTCTTTCCCGCCGTGCGTTACCTCGAGGATGCCACGCGCGAGCAGCAGCGGAGGCTCCGCTTCCGGAATTGGCTCCTGCTGATCGTGCGGACACTCCTGATCGTGGCACTGGTGCTGGCTGCGGCGGGTGCCACGATGCGCCGGACCACAATCGGTCCGCACGCTGCCAGCGCACTCGTCGTCGTGATCGACAATTCTCCCGCGAGCGGTGTGGTCGTTGACGGCGTGCCGGTGCTGACCGGGCTGCTTCGGTCGGCTTCGCAGGTGCTGAGCCATGCCACCGTCGCCGATCGCGTCTGGTTCATCGCTGCAGACGGCGTCGCGCGTGCGGGAACGCCCGCCGAGCTGCGGCGCGAGCTGGCACTGCTTGGGACCGAGCCTATGCGGCTCGATCTTGGGCGCGCGATCAGTACCGGCCGCGACCTGATCGCTGCGGCGCGCCGCCCAGGTCAGGTTGTCGTGGTGAGCGCGCTGGAGCAATCCGCGCTCGGCGCGACGCGGGGCGACGGATCACTCCTTGTGGTGCGGCCCGCTGGTGATCTCCCGGCGAACCGCGGCGTGCTGACGCTCGACGCGGGACTCCAACCGTGGAGTCCGTCCGGCGGGCATCTCACCATCTCGATCGTCTCCAGCGACACCACACCGGTGCCGGTGACACTGTCGGTCGGCAATCGCGTGCTGCGCGACGTGCTGGTGACACCGGGCACGGCGTCGGTCCAGCGCATCGGCGCGCAGGCACCGGGATGGCTTGCGCTGACGGCGAGCTTGCCACCGGACGAGTTCCGTCTCGATGATTCCCGCACCATCGCAGTGCGCG
>JBOHRY010000273.1:0-6628 GCA_050732955.1 Gemmatimonadales bacterium
GCCCCTGATCGAGAACCCGACCGAGGTGCGCGATCTTTTCTGGACCGGCTACCAGAAACCCGCGCTGATGCTGCAGACGCTGCGCTCGGAAGTCCTCGGCCCGGCACGCTTCGATGCGGCGTTCCGCGATTACATCCGGACCTGGGCGTTCAAGCACCCGACGCCCGCCGACTTCTTCCGCATGATGCGCGATGCGTCAGGAATGGAATTGGACTGGTTCTGGCGTGGATGGGTGATGACAACGGCGCGACTCGATCAGGCCGTCGACTCGGTGACGTCGAGCTCGACCGGTTCGGTGGTGCACCTGAGCAATCGCGGGACCATGGTGATGCCGGCTGAACTCGCCCTGACCTACGATGATGGCTCTGTCGCGACGGTGAAACTGCCGGTGGAGATGTGGAATCTCGGGACGCGGTTCGACTATCGAGTCAGTGGAACCCGATCAGTCCGTTCCGCGGAGATCGACCCTCGACACGTTCTGCCCGACATCGACCGGAGCAACAATCGGTGGAGCAGCAACCCGGCGCACTGAATTGCACTCCGCGGCTCGATCCGCGCACGCATCATTTCCATACCGGCTGCCTGAGCCCGCGCATCACGTGAACCGCTGGGGCGAGCATGTCCCAGACGACGACCTGATTCTTGCCGCGCTTGAGCCACGCGCCCGGCAGGTACAGGGTCTCTTGCGGGCCGATGTCCCAGAAGCGCCCGAGCGCGTGCCCGTTGACCCAGACGGCGCCCTTTCCCCAGCCGCGCGTGTCGAGAAAGGTGTCGCCGGGTCGGGTCACGGTGAACTCGCCGCGATAGAACGCCGGTCCTGTCGATATGACTTGGCCGGAATGCGGATTTGGCGTGGTAGACATGGGGAGAGGAAAGACATCCCAGCCGGTAATCGACTTGCCGTTGTACAGAGCCGGTCCGGTGATTCCCTTGCGCTCGCCGCGAAGCGCCTTGGTGAAGTTCACCCGCCCGCCATTCTCGACCAGGATGTCGAGCACACTTGCGCCCGCTGGAACGGGAATGGTGGCGCTGTCCTGGCCGAGCCGGCGGTCGAGCGTGGCCACCAGATTGGCATCGATATAGACCTGCGCGTAATCGCGGACGCCGCGAAGCGAAAGCAGGCCGTGCGCAGTCCACCGCGGATGCGTGCGATACAGGATGTATCCGTACGCCTGAGCGTATGTCTCCATCGCGGCCGGAAGATCAGCGTGCACGGATTGACCTAGGGCCGACCACAATGACACGGACGGCATGACCCGGAACGGATCGACCGCAATGGTTGAATCAGTCGCGGGGACAGGCGGGGGCGGGCCCGCGTATTTCGCGATGACCTCGCGAAAGAGCTGGTACTTCGGCGTCGGCCGGCCCGACTCGTCGAGTGCCGCGTCGTAGTCGTAGCTGGTCGTCTGCGGGTGATAGCGGCCGCGGTCGATGTTCGCGCCGTTCATGAATCCGAATGTGGTCCCGCCGTGGAACATATAGAGATTGACCGAGTAACCATGGCCCAGCATCCAGTCGAGTTCCGCCGCCTGCCGCGCTGCATCGGTGTGCGCGTGGTGTCCGCCCCATTGGTCGAACCAGCCGGCCCAGTACTCGCCGCTCATCAAAGGTTGCCCCGGTTCGAACCGGGCGAGCCGCGCGAAGGCGCTGTCCGCTTCGCCGGTACCGAAGTTGACGACCGCGGGGAGATCTGGAAGGGTACCGTCGTGCAGCTGCACATCGCCGTCAGCCGTGTACAGACGCACGCTACCGAATCCTGCGTGCCGAAGCGCGTCGCGCTGCCACGCCATGTACGTCGTGTCGTGGTCGAACGAGCCGTACTCGTTCTCGACTTGCACCGCGATGATGGGTCCGCCGTGGCTCGCCAGCAACGGTGCGAGCTCGTGGCCGAGACGATCGAGCCATCGCGCGGCGGCGCGAGTGAACTGCGGCTGCGTGCTGCGGAGGATCATGCTCGAATCGGCGAGCAGCCAGGCTGGATATCCGCCGAGGTCCCACTCCGCGCACACGTATGGGCCGGGCCTGAGTATGACCTTCAAACCTTCCTGTTGGGCGATGCGGATGTATTCGGCGACATCGTTCTGACCTGAAAAGACGTACTGTCCCGGTCGCGGCTCGTGAAGGTTCCAGAACACGTAAGTGGAGATCGTGTTCAGGCCCATCGCCCGCGCCATTCGCAGCCGAGCGCGCCAGTACTCCCGCGGAATCCGGGCGTAATGCATCTCTCCCGAAATGACCTGGAATGGTTTGCTGTCAAGAACGAAATGGCCGTGGTCGTCTTGCAGCCCTGCCGGCTGTTGCGCGCCGAGCGGCAGGATCGCGATCGCGAGCAGCGCAAGGATGTGCTTCACACCAGCGCCTTGAGTCGGTCGAGGTCCACGTTCCCTCCGCTGAGGATGGTCACGACATGACGGCCAGCCGCGGTCGGGACTCGCCCGGCGAGGAGTGCCGCGGTCGCCGCCGCACCGGCGGGTTCGACCAGCAGCTTGGCGCGAGTGAGGATCAGCGACATCGCGCTGGCAATTTCCTGGTCGGTGACGGTCACCACGTGGTCCACCAGCTCCCGGATGATCGGGAAAGCGAGTTCGCCGGCGAAGGGCGCAGCCAGTCCGTCGGCAATCGTGTCGACGCGGTCGAGCCGGACAGCGCGGCCGGCATCGAGACTCTGCCGCATCGCGCTGGCGCCCTCGGGCTCGACCCCGATCAGCGTCACGCGGGGGTTGGTCTGCCGGACTGCGGCCGCGACGCCGCTGGCGAGCCCGCCGCCGCCGATCGGAATGACGATGACGTCTACGTCTGGAGATTGGTCCAGAATCTCCAGACCCACGGTTCCAGCGCCAGCCATCACATCCAGCTGGTCGAACGGATGCACGAACGTCAGCCCGCGTTCAGCGGCCAGATCCATCGCGCGGACGTACGCCGCGGCGCCGTCGCCGTGCCGGATCACTGCTGCACCGTAGGCGGCGCTGGCAGCGGCCTTGCTTTCAGACGCGGTGGCCGGCATTACCACGGTGCACGGAACCCCGAGCGACGTTGCGGCCCAGGCGAGCGCCTGCGCATGGTTACCGGCGGAGAAGGTGACGACACCTCGGCTCCGGGCGGACGCGTCGAGCGCCATGACGGCGTTCAACGCACCGCGAACCTTGAAGGAGCCGGTCTTCTGCAGGGACTCGCACTTGAGTCCGACCGACGCCGCGCCCGATTGGCGTGCGATTGTCCGGGAAGCAAGAACCGGCGTGAGATGCAAGCGGCCGGCGAGCGACGCGCGCGCCTGATGCAGCATCGCCAGTGTCGGCGGGGGCATGCGACCAAGCTAACCCGCCGCCTAGGCTGGTGCGGTCTGCGCCTGCCGGATCTGTTGCAGACCGTCCTGGATCATGCTGAGTACCAGCAGCCACGCCACCGCGCCCAGGGCGATGTACTTCGCGTCGAGCGGCAGTTCCCAGGGTGAGTTCCAGATCATGTGCATCGCGACGCACATGAAGAAGATGCGCAGGAATTTGGGATCGGTCAGCATTTCCTGGCGGAACGGCTGGTTTCCCCGGATACGCCAGAGTGCCGCACCCACGAGACCAGTCCAGAGAACGTGGCCGCCGAGCACGCTCAGGAATCCGCGCTGCATGATGGAGTCGAAGATCGCCTGCGCGGTACCGGTATCCAGCCCGGCTCGCAGTGCGTAGCCTGCCGATTCGATCACCGCGAACCCCGTCCCCACCGTCGCTCCGAGCAGCAGGCCGTTCAGCGTCCACCGGTATCGTGGGCGCCGCACCACCAGCAGGAGTGTCAGCCCCTTGCCGGTTTCCTCGATGATCCCCGCGGCGGCGGCGCCGAGCCAGTTGGTCAGGTTGGTCCATTGGAAGAAGAAGAGCGACACCACGATGGAAACAATGCCGCCGATGACGAGCAGCTTGAGCACCTGATAGAGCGAAATATTGCGCGGCGTGTTGACTTCGAAGAAGAAGATCAGCAGTGAGAGCGGCACGGCGACCGCGCCGACCATGATCAGCCCCGGGATCAGGTTCTCGTTGAGGAACTGCTTCCACGCCAGCACGAATGCGACGTAGACCAGCAGCGCCAGTCCGAACACCCGGACGAAAATCCACGGCTTCGGCCACGTCGTGCTGATTTCCGCCAGCGTCGGAGTGGTCGTCGCTGTTCCGACCGTGAAGTACGCTTCGATCTCCTCGTCGGCATGCTTCTTTCCGACATCGGCGAACATCTCCCGCGCGTCCCAGTCCTTGGGCTTCTCGAGTCCGGCGACATGGGAAAGCTGATCGCCGATACGGTTCACGAACCCGAAGACGGAGTCGCCCGAACCGGGCACGTCAAGTTGCCAGAGTGAGCGCCCCATCCGCAGTTGCTGCCCGCCGGTCAGCGTGGCTTCCGAGACCGGGTGACCGTCGATGAAGGGCGCCGCGTCGGCCAGTGCGACGACATGGAGCGCCTTGCCGTCGAACTTCAGCTGGGCGAATCGGTCGGTGACGGCGGGATCATCGCACAGGAGGTTGCAGTCGGCGGCCCGGCCGATGAGCAGCGGGGCATCCGTTAAGGCGAGGCGCTTGCCCAGGTCCGGGCCGGCGATGCACACGAGGAAGTAGCTCGACATGAGTGAGTCCCGGCGGGTGAAGCATTACGATACGGAAAGATCCGCTGATGGGCCAGCGGCTACCCCGGCGTCGTGAGGCGCGGCATGCGGCGAAGGAGGTAATACGTCGCGACGCCCACCAGCATCAGCCCGCACGCGATCATGGCGTCACGCGGTTGCGTGACTGTGACATTCGCGAAAATGCCCACCGAGGCGACCAAGAGCAGTGCCGGCACGACGGGGTATCCAGGGACGCGAAACGGTCGCGGCAGGTCGGGCCGCCGGCGACGCATCCGGAAGAGCCCGATGACGCAGAGGAAATAGAAGACCCATGATCCGAACACGAAGCTGCTCGCAAGTTGCTCGAAGGTGTGGCTCCAGACGGCCACTACACCCAGCAACGCGGTGACCACGATCGCCACGTACGGCGTCTGGTAGACGCGATGGATCGCGCCGAGGCGCGCGAGCCCGGGCGTGTCGATTCCCATGGCAAAGGTCTGGCGTGGCGAGCTCAGCATGGTTCCGTTGAGCGATCCGACCGTGGCCAGCACGACCAGCGCCACGACGAGGCGTTGCCCGACGGCGCCGAAGACGCGCACCGCGGCGTCTGATGCGACCGCGTTCGATGCGGCGATCGCCGACATCGGCAACGCGCGCGTGTAGGCAAGATTCAACACGAGGAAGAGCACCACGATGAATCCCACACCGCTCGCGAGCACCAGCGGCATGGCGCGTTCGGCCTTGCGGACCTCTCCCGCGATGTATGAGGTGGAACTCCAGCCGGAAAAGGTGAACATGACGGTGGTCGTGGCGAGCCAGAAGCCGTGCCACGTCCAGCCCGCTGCGGGCACGGCGGCCTCCGGTGGCGCCCCCGGCACGAGGACTAGCAGCAGTGCGGCAAGCAGCACGACCGCAACAGCCTTCGCCCCGCCAGTGACCAGCATGAAGTTCGTACTCAGCCGAACCGAGCGGTAATTGATGGCCGCGAGCACGATCAGCAAGCCGCTCGCGGTGAGCGGCTCATGTGCCGCTACTGCCGGAATCAGCTTGCCGACGTAGGACGCGAAGACCAACGCCACCGCGCCCAAGGCGACTGGCCGGAGGAAGAGCAGGTGGGTCCAGGCACAGACGAAGGCCGCCAGCGGACCGACGCCTTCGCGGAGATAGACGTACGTCCCCCCGGTGACCGGAAACGTGGATGCCAGTTCGCCGAAGGTGAGGGCGCCGGCGAGCGTGAAGATGCCGCCCACCACCCAGACCAGCATGAACCCGGTTGGCGAGGGAAACTCGCGCGCCACGGTGCTCGGCACCCGGAAGATGCCGCTGCCGATCGAAACGCCCACCAGCGTCGCCAGTGCGCCAGCAGTGCCGATGCTGCGCGACAACGTCCCCGACGTCCCGGACGGCGTCGCTTCGCGGACCGGAGTCGTCCCGCTCACGGCATCATCCGGTTCACGATCGCCGCCTGACGACTCGGAGCAGCCGGCGGGCGATGTCGCGCGCATCGTAGCGTCGAATGGCCTGGCTCAGTGCCTGGGCGATATCGCGCCGGCCGCGCTCGAGCACGCGTTCCCGGAGACGGACGATGTGCCGGCGATCCATGTCGTGCCGAAGCCGCATCGACGCGATCGCCTTCAGGCTCCAGGTCCCCGGCGGAAACGTTGCGCACCGGTCAAGCGCACCGAAGAGCTCGAATGCCGTGAGCGTGCGCAGGCACTTTTCGCAGCGACCACAGTTGGTGTCGCTCTTGCCCATCCAGCACACGCGCAGGTTGGCCATCGCGAGCGGCGACCGGACCACGACTTCGGCCTTGTCGAGCCTGCGGAGCAGCGCGCCATCATCGCGAACCTCGGTGTGACTGGTCTACAGCAGTGGATCGACGAACGGATGAGTGCCCCACGGCGCCCCTGAGCGGTAGCTGATACTCGACGGCACGAGGATGCGGCCGAACCTCGATTCCAGGCTCAGACCGATTGAGGCAAGAGCCGGGCCCTGACTGATTCGACCCCAGTTGGCTGCGCGCCAGCCCGACTCCCTCAGGTT
>JBOHRY010000274.1:0-8646 GCA_050732955.1 Gemmatimonadales bacterium
GTTCGGATTCTGTTGATGCTGCCAGAACGCTTTATCGCCAGCGTGCAACAGCAAGGCGAGAGAATTGACGTCAACTGAAAGTGAAGTTGAGGTGTAGGAAGAGGCCCAGGCTCGCGTCTACCCGGGAAACGGCCTCGGTGCGCGCACTCGGAGCTTTAAGATGGGACCGCTGACGTGACACGCGTCTAGCATGTTGGCTCAGGATGGACTGCCGCCCTGGGCGATGGCTTCGCCGACCCGACGCGAGCACGTGGAGCGCGTCGTGGCGTTGTTGCGGCGCTGGGCGGTGGCGCTTCGCCTGCCGGAAGATGAAGCACGGCGATGGGAGCGTTCAGGATGGCTGCACGACGCCCTGCGCTACGCTCCCGAAGCGGAGATGCGCCGCTGGGCGCCACAGGTGGAAGGACCGGTGGAACTGCGGCACGGGCCAGCGGCAGCGGCACGTGCCGAGCTCGAGGGCGAAACCGACACCGATGTCCTGAGCGCCGCACGCTGGCATTCCGTCGGCTGGGAAGGGTGGGGGTGGACCGGTCGCGCGCTCTACTGTGCCGATTTCCTCGAACCAGGACGGACGTTCGATCGCGCCGCGCGCGCCGACCTGGCGGCGGTTTTTCCCGACCAGCGCGACGCGGTGCTGCGTGAAGTGGTTCGCCGGCGGCTCGACTACGCCGCCGCGCAGGGGTGGACGCTGCCGCGCGAAAGCATCGACTTCCGCCGAGCGATCGGCGGATGACCGCGATGAAATTTCACCCGAGGATGGCGGCCTGTTGTATTGCGGCTGTTGTTGCCGCTGGCGGCTGCCACCGGGGGCGCCCGCGCCTCGCCGCGAACAGTGGCCCGGTCTTCAAGGAAGACCTGCCTCATCGTGTCATGGTCGAAGTCCTCAACGCAGGCGGACCGCCGGGTGCCGCGCGCGTCGGAACTTTGCTGCTGAGGCGCGCCAGGCTCGACGTGGTCGCATTCGGCAATGCCGCGCCGGCTCTCGCGCACCAGTTGCAGAACGAGGTGATGGTCCGGCGCGGCGATACGACCGGAGTCGGCCGGGTCATCGCCGTCCTCGGCAGCGCCCAGGTTGTCGATGCGCTCGATTCCACCCGCATGGTGGATCTCACCGTCCTGCTCGGCCGGCAGTTCGTGCCACCGGCCGGTACGCCGCCTTAGGTCGCTACGACGACTTCCCTGACGACGACTTCCGCGGCACCTTGGCACCTTTCTTCCGCGCCTCGGAGAGGCCGATGGCGATCGCCTGTTCGCGGCTCGTCACCTTGCCGCCGTGTCCGCTCTTGCCGCTGCGAAGTGTGCCGTGCTTTTTTCGCCGCAGGGCGCTTTCCACACTCTTGGAAGCGGCTTCACCGTAACGACGACTCTTGGAGCTATGGGAACGCTTGGTCGGCATCGATACTCCTGGTTGAGGCAGCGCGGAGCCGCTGCCAGAGATCAATGACGCCTCCCTCTGTCGAACGTGCACGCCCGCGCCGCGCAGACGGCGCGGCACCGGCGGTCAGGTCATGACGGGCGGGATTGGCGATCGTCTGGGTCCGACGCGCGATGCCGTGCTCGGCCTTCACCGCTCGCTGCTGGCCGCGGAACGGATCGCCTGGGAGGCGATGCACGGTCGCATCGCGGGGAACGCCGAGTTTCTTCAACTCGCGATTCATGATCCGTGGTTTCTCTGGCTGCGGCCGATGACGGCGCTGATCGCGGCGCTCGATGAGGCGATGATCGATCACAGTCCGGAAGGCGCCGCCCGGCTGCCAGCGTTACTTGCCGCGGTTCGGGAACTGCTCCATCCGGACGACTCCGGGAACGACTTTCAGCAGCGCTACCACGAGCTGGTGCAGCGATCGCCCGATGTCGCGGTGGCGCACGGAGTGTTCATGAAGGAACTGGCGCGCGCGCTCAAGTAAGGGCGATCGCCAGGTCCATGACGTTGGTACCGGTGGGACCGCTGCGAAGCAGTGCGCCGGCCGCCGCTAGCGCGACGTAGGAGTTGTGGTGCATGAGGTCGGCATCCGGATCGCGCCCCGCTGCGACGACTTGATGCCACGTGCGGGCGTCGACCACAGCGCCAGCTGCGTCGGTCGGGCCGTCGCGGCCATCGGTGCCAGCGGCGAGCAGCGCGCCCGCCGTACCGGTGAGTGCCAGTTCGCGCGCCGCGGCGAGAGCCAGCTCCTGCGACCGTCCTCCCAGTCCTCCGGTGCCTGAAATCGCCACCGTTGTCTCACCGCCCCAGATCAACAGCTCCGAGTCCGCGCCGGCGCGGCGCTGCATTTCCGCGGCAATTTGCCGGCCCATGCTGGCGGCTTCGCCCCGCAACGGTTGATCCATCAGTCTGACGCTGACGCCGGCGCGTCGCCCCTCGTCCGCCGCCGCGGCCAAGGCGATGCGGTTGTTGGCGACGATGCGGGCCACGACACCAGCCAGCCGCGGATCATCGGGTTTGGGAGTTTCGCGGCTCATGCCGGCACATACCGCTGGCGGGAGCCGGTCTCCGAGGCCGGAGGTGACGAGCAGTTGTTGGACCTCGGCGGAAGTCCACGGATCGCCGGAACACGGCCCGGACGCGATGCTCGACAGATCGTCGCCGGGTACATCAGAAATCACCCAGGTACGCAAGCGGCGTCCTTCGAGCGCGAGCGCCAGCCTGCCGGCACTCCAGCAGGTGATGCGTTTGCGGATCGCATTCATTTGATGGATGTCGAGCCCGGACGTCAGCAGCAGCTGGAACGTCTCGGTGACATCCGCCATCGAGAATCCCGGCAGCGGTCCGCCGATCAGCGCGCTGGCACCTCCAGAGATCGCGATGTGAGTCGAGGCTCCGGACGGGATGCGCTGCACCAGCTGAGCGAGAGCGTCGGCCGCGCGCTGCGATTCCATGCGAGGAATCGGGTGATCGCCGACGATCGTCGGCAGCCCGCTGTCTGGCGCGCCAGCGTCCACGCCAACGATCAGGCCGCCCAGGATGCGGCCGCCGCGCGCGGCCGATTCGCGGCTGATGGCGGCCGCCATTCCCCGCGCCGCCTTGCCGACGGCGATTACCCAGCAGCTGCTGTCCGGTGTGGCGTCTCTGGCCAGTGGCTCACGGAGCGCGGACTCGGGTTGCACCGCTGCGATCGCCGCGTCGTAGCACCTGCGGAGCAGCTGTGGCGCGGAGTCGGCGGGCATCAGGTCCGCTGGGTGAGCATGCCCAATAGTACCGATACGGCGTCGCTGGTGATTACTCTACGGTCCGACCAGCGTGCCGCCGCGTCGGCCAATCTGCGAGGAATCGTGAACGCACAACCGAAGGTGATCGTCACTCGCCGCCTGCCCGAAGCGGTGGAAGCCCGACTCCGCGACCGCTTCACCGTCGAGCTCTCGGCGCGTGATGAACCGACCGATGCCGACATCCTGCAGCGCGCGCTGGGCCAGGCGGACGGCGTCCTGGCCACGGTGACGGACAAGTTCACCGCGGAAGTGCTCGCGGCATATCCGATCAAGACGCGAATCATTGCCAACTTTGGCGTGGGATACGACAACATCGATATCGGCGCAGCGCAGGCGCACGAGATCACCGTTACGAACACGCCCGATGTCCTGACCGACTGCACCGCCGATCTCGCCATGGGACTGATCATCGCCACCATGCGGCGAATGGGCGAAGGGGAGCGCGAGCTGCGCAGCGGACACTGGACCGGCTGGCGCCCCACCCACCTGATGGGAACGCACGTGACTGGCAAGGTGCTGGGGCTGGTCGGGATGGGAAGGATTGCGCGCGCCGTGGCGCATCGGGCGCATCATGGCTTTGGCATGCGCATCCTCTGTTTCGACCCCGCGCCGCCATCACCGGTCGAGCTGGCGGCGCTGGGCGCGGAGCCACGGGCTACGCTTGAGGCGCTGCTTGCCGAATCGGACGTCGTTTCGCTTCACTGCCCGAGCACTCCCGCCACCCGGGGGTTGATCAATGCTGCCCGTCTGCAGCAGATGAAACCGGGTGCGTTCCTGATCAACACCGCGCGTGGCGACGTCGTCGTTGATGACGACGTGATCGCCGCACTGACCTCGCGAAAATTGGCGGGAGCGGGGCTCGACGTCTTTCGCGGCGAACCCAATCTCGATGCGCGGTATCGCACGCTCGAGAATGTGGTGCTGCTCCCGCACCTCGGTTCGGCGGCGCGCGAAACGCGCGAAGCGATGGGATTCCGCGCGATCGACAACCTGACAGCGTTCTTTGAAGGTCGTACGGTGCCCGATCGCATCGTCTAGCGTGCATCCTGTGGCCGCCGATCAGTCGACGGTGCGATACCCACGCCGGAGGAACGCATGACGCGCTCTCGAATCCTCGGCTGGCCGCTGGCCGTGCTGGCGCTGGGGCTTGTCGCCGCCTCGCTTCCTGGCCAGGACCGCGGCGAACGCGGCGCCTTCCTGATGCGGAACGGTGCCGATACCATCGTGATCGAACGTTTCGCGCGCACCGCCGACACGGTGCAAGGCAGCATCGCCCTCAAGGGCCAGCCGCGCCAGGACTACGTGGCGGTGCTCGAATCCGGCGGCCACATCGCGTCGCTCACACTCAACATCTTTGACGCGGGGAATGCCGACACCGCACCGATTCGACGGGTCCGCATGACGATGCGCGGCGACAGTGTCGTGGCCGATGTCGGCGGTACGGTCCAGCGATTCGCTGTCAGGCCGGGCGCCATTCCGCTGCTGAACAATTCGTTCGCTCTTGCGGAGATCTTTACCCGCCGAGCTCGAGCTGGCGGGGATGCGGCGAACGTGGCAGTCTGGGCCCTCGCCGGCGCGGTGCCTCTCACCGTGGCGTTGCGCCCGCTCGGCGCCGACTCGATGACGCTCACTGTGGCCGGCGCCGTGGAGCGGTTGCGAGTGGATCGAGCGGGCCTGATTCTCGGCGGCCTGATTCCTTCACAGCATCTCGAAGTTGAACGCGTCGGTGCTGCGGTCGCGGCGACGCTGCATCTGGGAGCGACCGACTACTCCGCGCCTGCCGGCGCCCCGTATTCCGCGACCGAAGTCAAGCTCACGGGCCCGGGCGGCATTCGGCTGGGCGGCACACTCACGCTTCCGCGCGACACGCATGGCCGATCTCCGGCCGTGGTGACGATCACCGGCAGCGGTCAGGAAGATCGGGATGAATACATCCCGGTCGCCGGGGGCTACCGTCCGTTCCGACAGATTGCCGATACGTTGGGGCGCCGAGGGATCGCCGTCCTGCGGCTCGACGACCGGACCGTGGGAGCGTCCGGCGGCGCTCTTGGCACCAGCGCCGACTACGCCGACGACATCCGGGCTGCCGTCGCATATCTCCGCAGCCGCCCCGAGATCGACGGCGACCGGATCGCGCTGCTCGGACACAGTGAGGGCGGGATGATCGCGCCGATGGTCGCGGCGACCGATCCGCGGATTCGCGCGATCGTGCTGATGGCTGGACCTGCGGAGAGCGGCCTCGACATCATTCACTATCAGCAACGCAACGCGATCGAGAACGACTCGACCACACCGGTGACGGTGCGCGACTCCACGATCCGCGCCGCCGCGGTCACGCTTGACTCCATCGCGCGAACCAACGCGTGGCTGCGGTTTTTCCTGCAGTACGATCCGTTGGCTACGGCTCGACGGGTGCGAACGCCGGTCCTGATCCTGCAGGGTTCCACCGACCATCAGGTGACACCCGACCAGGCGGAAAAACTCGCCGCCGCGTTCCGCGCCGGCGGCAACACCCAGGTCACCGTCCACGTTTTTCCCGGACTCGACCATCTCTTCGTGCCGGATCCCAGCGGGCAGCCCGCGGGCTACGCATCACTGCCCAGCAGCCGGGTCACGCCGGAGGTGCTGGGAACGATCGCTGACTGGCTTGCCGCGAAGCTCGGGACCGCGAAGTAGACGACGCCGGAAATGTTTCTGATGCCGGAAGTGATCGCGGGGTGAGCGAACCTACGAGCAGTGACGCTCCGGACGGAACGCCGCTGGTTCGCGGTGTCGGGCTGGTCAGTGCCACCGCGCTGAACATGACCGACATGATCGGCGTCGGACCCTTCATCACGATTCCGCTGATCATCACCGCGATGGGTGGTCCCCAGGCCATGCTCGGCTGGATTCTGGGCGCGCTCTTCGCTGTCTGTGATGGGCTGGTGTGGGCCGAACTGGGTGCCGCGATTCCCGGCTCCGGTGGCTCCTACGGTTTTCTCAAGGAGATCTACGGCCCGCGGCGGCTCGGGCGGCTCGTCTCATTCCTCTTCATCTGGCAGCTCTCGTTCAGCGCGCCACTTTCGATCGCGTCGGGCGGCATCGGGCTCGCGCGCTATGCCGGCTACTTCTGGCCGGGGCTCGACCGCGTTCGTGCGGGATACTCGATGCACGTCGTCCTGCCGCTGGTGGGCCCGCTCGACGCCCGCTTCGTGTTCAGCGCGGGGACGCTGGTGGCGATCGGCGCGCTCGCGCTGGCATTGATCCTCCTCTACCGGCGGATCACCGCCGTAGGCTGGCTGTCGCGCGTTCTCTGGGTCGGCGTTCTGGCGACGGTCGCCTGGGTCATCGTCGCGGGGGTGACACACTTCGATCCACACCGCGCGTTCTCCTTTCCGCCCAACGCCTTTCACCTCACGCCGGCGTTCTTCACCGGGCTCGGCGCCGCGATGCTGGTCGCGACGTACGACTACTGGGGGTACTACAACGTCTGCTTCCTCGGCGACGAGGTCCGCGACCCGGCCCGCACCATTCCGCGTGCGCTGCTGATTTCGATCGGCGTGGTTGCCGTCATCTACATCGTGATGAACATCAGTATTCTCGGTGTGATGCCGTGGCAGGAGCTCGACCAGGCTGCGCGGAACGACGCGCGATTCTACGTCGTGTCGCTCTTCATGCAGCGGATCTACGGCCACTGGGCGGCGATGCTGGTCACCGGGTTGATCATGTGGACCGCCTTCGCGTCGGTGTTCGCGCTGCTGCTCGGCTACTCGCGCGTGCCGTACGCGGCCGCGCTCGACGGCAACTACTTTCGCGTCTTCGGCCGAGTGCATCCGCGACACCGGATTCCGTTCGTCTCGCTCCTGGTCCTCGGTGTGGTCGCGATGGCGGCGTGCTTCCTGCAGCTCGCGGATGTGATCGCGGCACTGGTCGTCATCCGGATCATGGTGCAATTCCTGTTTCAGACGGTGGGGGTGATCGTGCTGCGGATCCGCCGCCCCGACCTGCCGCGACCATTCCGGATGTGGTTGTATCCGCTCCCCGCGCTCCTCGCGACGTTGGGTTTCCTCTTCGTGCTGATCGAACGCAAGAACTTCATGAAGGAGGTCCGCTACGCCATCGTCATCCTGGTGGCCGGCGTCGTGATTTATCTGGTGCGTTCGTGGCGACGGCGCGAATGGCCGTTCGAAGAGTCTGCTCGGGACGCTTTGGTCCAGCGCGGCCCATGACGTCGAGCGCGGATTGGGCGTCAGCCGGGTCGGCGCGGTTCTTCGTGGGGCCGATAGATTCGCACCCGTACCTTTTCGAGCGTCACCAGTCCGCCGCCGATCATCGGGTCGAGCTCCGGGAGAATTGCTTCAATTCGCGCTTCGGTCTCCACGCACTCGACCACGATCGGCAAGTCGAGTGAAAGAACTTCGAGCCGGTCGGTTCGCAGGCGCGCACTGGCGCCAAACCCCATGATGCCGCGATAGACCGTCGCACCCTCATAGTGCCGCGCGCGCAACAACTCGACGATCGCCTGATAAAGTGGTCGGCCCTCCCAGCGATCGCGCTCACCAATATGGATGCGCAGGAGCATTCGCTCGCCAGCTTCACCTTTCACGGTTGCCTCCGCTGCAGGCCGATCCGAAAGCGGGCGTCATGCGACCTCGCCGCGGATAACTCGTACGAGGCCGTGCGCCGCCGCCGAGCCGAGCCAGACTGCCGCCAGCCCGAGGATTACGCTGCCGATGGAATAGGTCGCCGCGCGCCACCAGGCCGCGTCTTCGAGGGCGCTGATGGTTTCCCACGCAAACGTCGAGAAGGTTGTAAAGCCGCCGCAAAAGCCGGTGATCAGCAGGGCTCGGACCGGCGGGGAAAACTGGCCGGTGTCCAGGATCAACCGCATCAGGAATCCCACGGCGAGGCAGCCGCTCACGTTGACGACCAGCGTGCCGGTCGGGAAGACCGTCGCGCGGTGCTCCTGCAGTGCGGCGGAGAGAACGTATCGCGTGACGCTGCCTGCGGCTCCGCCAAGGGCTACTGCGAGCACGATGTACGGTGCCCGGAGGCTCACCGCAGTCCACGGTAGAAACTGAGTTTACTCACGGCAAGTCTCCAGGGTCCAGTGTTTCTCTGGCGTTTGGTCGCACGCCACTTACGAAAAAATCCTGCCGGCCCGTTCGGGCGTGGCAGGAGTCATCAGCCGCGGCGCGCGGCGGTTCGGGTGAACTCCATCACCCATGCATGTGACAGCTACGTTAGGCGGCCGGGACCGCCCCGTCAACCCGGCGGCGCCGGCGCTCGACATTGACCCGCAACTGGCCGCACGCAGCATCGATGTCGAGACCGCGGCTTCTGCGTACCACGGCCTCGACGCCGCGCGCGGTGAGTTGGTCGCGGAATTCGCGGATCCGTTCCGCGGTGGTCGGCGCCAGTTCCTCACCTCCGCCAGGATGCAAGGGAAGGAGGTTGACG
>JBOHRY010000275.1:0-2889 GCA_050732955.1 Gemmatimonadales bacterium
TGTCGCGCGTCACCACGCACACCAGTACCAGCGCTACGGCATCATTGTTCATCACCCAGCTCGCCCGGCGCCGGAAATACTCGAACCCGGCCTCGACGCCACGTCCGCGCGTGAACACCTGCTCGCGATCCTGCCGCCAGAGCGCCACACCCACTCCCGCCGCGTACGCGAGCCGGCTCAGCACCATGTATACCATCGCGACCATGCCCAGCGTCGTCATCGCGACAGCGCGATCGCCGACTTGACCGCCAGCACCAGGAACGCCGTCCCCGCGATCGCGCGCATCACCTGCCGGAACCGGACACCGCCCAACTGCGCTCGGCCCAGGTGACCGGTCAGCGTGGCATTGACCAGATTCACCACCAGCGAACAGCAGTTGAACGTGAGCCCCAGCAGCAGGAGCTGCAGCCATACCGGACCACCGGTGGTGGTGACGAACTGCGGCAGGAACGCGAGAAAGAAGATCGCCAGCTGCGGATTGGTGAGCGAGATGATCAACCCTCCACCGAACGCCTTGCCGCCGGCGTCTGGCGCCGCCGGCGTGGGAGACGTGTCGCGCGCGCGGATCCAGAGCCGCACACCCAGAAAGACGAGGTAGAGAATCCCCGCACCGCGAATCACCGTGAACAGCGCCGGGTGCGCCGCCATCGCTGCCGACACTCCGATCGCGGTGGTGAGCGTGTATGCCACGCCGCCGAGCACCACGGCCAGCGCCGCGAGCGCACCGACCCCCGGTCCCCGCTGCGCCGCCGTGGTCCCCACATACATCATGTTCGGACCAGGGGTGAGAATGGTGGCGAACGCGTAGCCGAAGAAGGCGGAAGGGAGAACGATGTGGGATCCTTGATTACATGGTCGCGCGGTCGTGTGAATTGTGCGGACGCCTCGGGACGATAATGTGCGGGCCTAAAGGCCCGCCTTAAGCGCCGCCTCATGCCTCCGGGCTCTGGGCCGACTCTGGGCTCTGGGCTCCGGGCTCGTGTCGTTAAGGCGCGAGGCCCAACGTGCGGGACTAAAGTCCCGCCCTAAGTCCCGCCTGAACCTAAATTGTCCCCACCCCAATCCGAGATCTCCATGGGCACCTCCCGCCTCGAAGCCTTCAGCGACGGCGTCATCGCCATCCTCATCACCATCATGGTCCTCGACCTCCGGCTCCCCGCCGGTCCCGACCTCGCTTCACTCCGGATGGCCGCGCCGACCATCCTCCTCTATCTGCTCTCCTTCGTCCTGCTCGGCATCTACTGGAACAATCACCATCACATGCTGCAGGCCACCGACCGGATCAGCGGTGCCGTGCTGTGGGCCAATCTGCACCTGCTCTTCTGGCTTTCGCTCGTTCCCTATGCGACGCGCTGGATGGGCGAGAGCCACTTCGCATCACTGCCCACTGCCGCCTATGGTGTCGTGCTCATCCTCGCAGCAATCGCTTACACCATCCTGCAGAACCGGATCATCGCGTTGCAGGGCCGCGATTCCCGGCTCGCCCGCGCGGTCGGCAACGACATGAAGGGGTACGCGTCGCTCGCCGCGTATGCCCTCGCCATCCCGGCCGCGTTCATCAATCCCTGGATCTCGTGCGGACTCTATGCGCTGGTTGCCTTGATCTGGCTGGTTCCCGACCCGCGGATCGAGCACGTCCTGAACGGGGGCGTCACTCCGCCGTGAGCACCACGGCGAGGGTGAACCCATCATAACCCTTGCTGCCCACCGTCTGGATCGTCGTGGCGCTCACCCGCGGCTCCGCGGCGATCATCTCGTGAAACCGCCGCACCGCCTGCACGTTCACATCGTCACTCTCGGCGTCGATCACCGCGCCGTCACGCACCACGTTGTCCACCACGATCACGCTGCCCCGTCGCGCCAGCTTGAGCGACCAGTCGAAGTACTCGGGGATGCTGGGTTTGTCGGCGTCGATGAAGATCAGGTCGAAGGGTCCGCGTTTCTGCTCGACCAATGTCGGCAGCGTCTCGAGCGCCGGGCCGACCATCACCTCCACAGCGTCACTCAATCCCGCGTGCGCGATATTCCTGCGCGCGACTTCCGCGTGTGCCGGATTCGATTCCAGCGTCACCAGCCTGCCACCCTTGGCCAATCCCTGCGCCATCCAGATCGTGCTGTATCCGCCCAGAGTGCCGATCTCCAGCACGTTCCGGGCTTGCATTATACTGATTAGTAGCATCAGCAGTTTGCCCTGCGGCGCCGACACCGCGATCGACGGCAGCCCGGCCGCGGTGCTGGCGATCAGTGCCGCACCGAGCGCCGGCTCGGGCTGTACGACCAGGTCGGTGAGATAGGCGTCGACCGCCGACCATTGCTCCTTGCCAGTCACGTGTCGCCCTCAGCTACTTCGGCCACATCCAGGTGAAGATCAGCCCGGACGCGATCGCGTAGAGCACGCCGTCGACAGTCGCGCGAAACGTCGTCCCCCAGGAGCGCCCCAGCCAGATCGACGCCGGCCACGCCCCGACCACGTATGCGATCAGCGTGGTGAACGCGGCGAAGTGGAAGATCCGGTGGTCGGACGGCGCGGTACCGGCCGCCGCGAAGGTGACGCACGCCACGATCGCCGATACGATCAGGATGTAGACAAACCACTGCGAGAGATACTTCCCCATCCCCGGCGTGGCGACGCTCGGCAGCACAGTCATGATCATCACCGGACCCCTGGCGCGCTTCGCCGCGAATTCCGGAGACTTCATGTCCGCCATCGACGCCGGGCGCGGTACCATGTAGTCGGCCGGCGGGATGTTGAACGGACGGAGCGCATCCATGACGAGATCCTGGTCCGGAAGCGTCCGGTAATCGTGCTTGTGCCAGGGCAGGATCATGTGCACCAGCGAACTGAGGACGAAGACCGCGATGGCCGAGACGACGATCGGAAGCCAGAGC
>JBOHRY010000276.1:0-8536 GCA_050732955.1 Gemmatimonadales bacterium
ACCGAAGGCCGCGCGGCCGCGGATTTCTTCTCGCTCGATCGATTGGTGAACGCCACCGTCGCCGTGTATCGTTCGCTGGCATCCATTCAAGGCGCCTCATGATCTATTTCTGCATCCCTGCGTACAACGAATCCGCCACGATCGGGCTGGTGCTGTGGAGGATCCGGCGGGTGCTCGAGGAATCGGCTCGCGAATACCAGTTGCTCGTGGGCGACGATGCGTCGGACGATGCCACGCCGGAGGTGCTGGTGCCGTACGCCAAGACGCTGCCCCTCGTGGTGCTGCGGTCGTCGACTCGCCAGGGCTACGCCGCGACGGTCGAGCTGCTGCTCAAGGAGGCGCTCAAGCGGTCTGATCGGCACAAGCGTGACGTGGCGATCCTCGTTCCCGGCGACTTTGCGGCGGACCTGTCGGCGCTGCCCGAGTTTTTCCGCCGGATCGACAGTGGTGCGGATGTGATCGTCGGCGAGGCAACCCTCGCCGGCGAGCCGGATCGCTGGCGGCGTCGCGTGCGCGCCTGGGCGCCCCGGCTTCTCGGCCGCGGCGCTCGCATCGATGGAGTCCGCGACGTGGTATCCGGATTCGCGGCCTTTCGTTTGATCTCGCTGCGAAACGCCTTTCGCAATCGGACTGGAACATGGCTCACCACGGAGGGCTGGGCGGCCAACGCCCAGCTGCTCGCGTGGGCCGCCGCCGGTGCGCGCCGGCTGGAAACCGTACCGGTAATCGAGCGTGCCGACCGTCACGCCCGTCCCAGCCGGTATCGCCCGTTTCAGCGCGCGCGACTGCTTTGGGGTGCGAGGCATCACCTTGTCACACCGCCGGACGATGTGCGCGCCGAACGCGCTCCGCGAACGGCGCCCAAGGAGAAGGAAGCCGCGTGATCCCGTTCGTGGTGGGCGCCGTGCTGCTGCGAGCCATCGCTGCCGCACCGCTGCCGGTGCAGGTACCGTGGGGGGTCGGCGAATCGTTCGAGTACGACGGCAAGTACATGTTCATCACGCCCGGCGGTGCCACGATGACGGTCGTCGGGGTCGATACCGTCGGCGGCGTGCCCAGCTGGCATTTCCAGCTCACCATGCACGTCAAGATCCCGTTCTACAAGAACGACAGCGACCTCGAGTCGTGGACTGGGGTGAACCCCTTCGTCTCCCACCGCTTCGTGCATCACGTCATCGAGAACGGGAAGCAGATCAGCAACGACGATTTTCACATTTTCGGTGACTCCGGATTCTTCCGCAATCATGCCGAGGCGAAGACCAAGCCGACTCCGCGCGAGCCGCTCGACGACCTGGCATTCGTGTATTACATCCGGACGATGGATCTGAAGGTCGGCGGCAAGTATGCAGTCCCGCGGTACTTTCGTGATGACCACAATCCCGTCATCGTCGAGGTCCTCGGTCACGACACGCTCGACATGCCCGATGGTAGCCGCTGCTACTGCTGGATGCTCCACCCGATCGTCGACGAACCGAACGGACTTTTCTCCAAAACGTCCGACGCACGCCTCTGGCTGACCGATGACGGACTCCGGATCCCGGTTCAGATTCGCTCGAAAGTCGGCGGCCCCGGACAGCTCACCCTCAAGCTGCGCAAGATCACCCGACCGCACTAAGGTGGCGTCGAGAACCGCAGTCCTCACACTGATCCTCGCCGCGTGCGGCGGTCATCCGGCAACGACGCCGACACCGGCGTTCACCGTGCAGGTGCTCGTCGCAGACTCGATTGCGCACGCCATGGCGCAGCAGGCGTTCGACGCGGACGCCAAGCTCTTGACGCCGGATTCACTCTACCTTCCCGATGCCGAGATCATCGTCAACGGCACACCCCGCGCCGATCCCCCGCGATTTGCCGGCATTGCCGGCGACGGAGGAACGGTGCAGCTCGGTTCGAGCCGGTTTGCCGTGACCGGCAACTATGTCTGGGGAACAATCCAGTACCGCTGGGTGCCTGCCGATTCCAGCAAGCGCATGGCGGACGGCTGGGCAACGTTCGTCATTGCCCGGGTCAAGGACGGGAGCTGGCGGATCCTGCACGTACATTCATCCACCGCCAGCCCGCAGAGCCCATAACGCTAGATAGTTGACGGTCCGCGAATCGTGTCGCGGATACGCTGCGCCAGTCCCGGCGCGAAAATCTTGAGCAGCGTGTACACCACGAAGCCCAGGAACGCCCACCAGAGCAACGTGATCACCAGGCCGATGAGCGTGCCGAACAAGCCCATCAGCAGCTTGAATCCGAGCATCGCGACGACCGCGAGAACGGCGAACCCCCCAATAGTCCGGACCATGTCACACTCCACAAGAAGCTGGTGACCCAACAGCGATACCCTCGGCGAAGAATACGTCGTGCGCGGCGCCAAGGTTTCAACTCGCATCATCAGACTGATTGGCCGAGGCAGGATGCGTTTCGAGCGTGCAACGCGCCGCGTTCGCGCACTATTGACGGCGACGGCGTTGGGCCGCCGCCCAGCGCTCGGCGTTTCGGCGCGTCGCTGCTGATGCCTGGTATTCCTCGAGTCCGCGGGCAAAGAGCGGCAACCCCACGAGCATGGCGGCAATGGAGATCATGATTGGCAGCGTCACGCCGATCGTGGTGCGGATGAGTTTCAGTTGAGTGGCGAGAGCCGGAATCGCGGCATGTAGACTCCCGCCGCCTGCCAACCACACCCATGCCGCGACCAGCAGGGCCGCACCAGATCCGAGCCAAAGCGTTCGCCATTTGTTGAGCCAGAGTGATCCGACCGCGGCGAGCCAGGAGAAAGCCGCTATGTAACACAGCAGCGAAATGATGGCCGCGACGGACGTCGATTCGCCATCCACCAATCGCCCGATCGACCAGACAACGGCGCCAGGAACGGCCAAGGCGGCGACGGCCAGCAGGTGTCCCGCGGCGGTCGTGACGGCGGGATGCGGGAGTTGCTGCAGTCCTTCGAGGTCACCGCGCGCTCGCGCGGCGCCGAGCTGGATCATGATCGCTCCGGGAATCATGGCTGCCAGCGCCCGCACATAAAACCGGGCGTACTGCTGGATCGGGGGCGGACCCACGACCAGCACTACCAGGAAGACTGCGAGGAGGATCAGGCGCTTTCGCGATTGTTCGGTCGCAAGGCGGACACAATAACGGGCGACGGCGAGCATCGGCCCGCGACCGATCGCTCCGAGTTCGCGTGTTGGGGGCGGCCGATTGAGTTCGACGGTGGATTCCGAGTAGGTGTAGCGCTCGAGCCCCGATGCGAAGAGCGATACCGCGGCGAGGAAGAGGAGCAGCGGTGTTGCAACGAGGATCAGAAGGAGTGCCACCTCGCCCAGGCGGCTCGACGCGACAGCGACCACGGTTTCACCGAACGACTGCATGCTCCGAGCGAGCGAGCGTTTGACCTCTGGCGGCACTACCGAGAGGAAGATCTGCGGCGCGAAACCGATGGTCATCGGCACCCACCAGAGGCTGCGCAGATTCCAGCGAATGTTGACCGCCATCAGCAGCCAGATGAACGCGGTGGCCATGACCCAGGCCGTGAATCCGACCGCGATGGCGAGGCCAATGCGAATGAGATCGATGGTGTCGCTCGAACTGATCGCCAAAACGATGGGTACGGCGAAGAGCGCCACGGGAGTGGTGCGAACCGCCGCTCCGACAAAACGGGCGCTGGCGATGGCTCGGTGCGACACGGGAAGAACTCGGTCGAATTCGAGATAGCCGAGCGCCTTGTCCTTCCGGAGATCGCCGAGCGGCCCGAACATCGCGAAAAAGCCGACGAAGATGCTGATCGTCGCGGGCACCAGTGCCAGCTCGCCGTCCACCAGCACCGTCGCAGCGACTCCGGCCGCCGCGACTGCGAGGCAGACCAGAAGACGGGTCCGTCCGCGATAGACCTCGCGGCGAACCAGTGCACCGAAGGCGCGGCTGCTCATGTCGCGGTCCGCAGCACGTGCGCGATCAGCTCCGTGAGTTGCCCGGCGGACCGGGCGTCACTGAGTTGTTGCCCGGGGATTTCATCGACGAGCTGGCCATCGCGCAACAACATGGCCCGGTCGCACAGCGTCTCGACATCCTCCAGCAGGTGTGACGAGAAAATCAGCGCGCGACCGGATGCGTTCGCGAAGCATTCGCCGAGCAGGCCGAGGAAGTCGAGACGAACGACCGGGTCGAGGCCGTTGGTGGGCTCGTCGAGCACCAGCAGGTCGGGACGATACGCTTCGGCGGCGATGTACGCCGCCTTGACGGCCGTGCCCCGAGACAGCGCCGCGATTCGCTCGCCGGCATCGAGCCCGAGCCGCGACGTCAGGTCTCGCTGGTACGCCACGTCCCAGGTCGGGTAGCAGTCAGCAAGGAAGGCGTACCACTCGCGCACCCGCAGCGCGCCGTCAGCCTGCGGTTTCTCGGCGGCAAATCCGATCCGTGCGCGCCACGATGGTGGCGCGTCGCGCGGTTCGCGCCCCGACACCAGGATCTCGCCGTCGCGCTGACGCAACCGTCCAGTGATCGCGCGGAGCAGCGTTGTCTTGCCGGCCGCGTTGGCTCCGAGGAGCGCCACTGTCTCCCCGCCGCGAATGGCGAAGGAGAGCGGGCCGAGCGTGAACCTTGGATAGACGACCTTGAGGTTCGTGACGGCGAGGATGGCGGCGGCTTCCATGGCCGAAAAGTAGCCAGCCGTTGAGGGCGCCTGATCCGCGGCCTCCGAGTCGTTCCGTAACGGCAACCTCGCGACTGGCGGCGTGAACTCGAAGAGATCCGATCGGAAGCCGGCGGCGTACCACTGGATGCACGACGCCGATCCAACCCGCTTCTGGAGCGACCGATGACCGACCAGTTCAACCATCCGCCTTACCGCTCAGGCGCTGCCAGCCTCGAGCCACCGTTCGCGAGCCCCGCATCACCCGCGATGCCCAGTCGGCGTCAATTTCTCATGGTGACAGGCGGCGCGAGCGCCGCGATGGCGCTTGCCGCCTGCAGCAGCAATTCGGACACCACGCCGCCTCCCCCGACGGCGGTCGTCACGCTGCCGCTGCAGTCCGATACCGACATCCTCAAGTTCGCCCTCTTTCTCGAGCTTCTGGAATCGGACTTCTACAACAAGGCGGTGGCAAGCGGCGTGCTCAGTGGCGGCGTGGCTGCGCTGGCTGCCAGCGTCAAAGCCCACGAGAACACCCATGTCGGCGCACTCCAATCGGCATTGGGTACCGCCGCCTTCCATGCGTCCGACGTGTCGTTCGATTTTGGCGCATCGCTTGCCACTCAGGCGTCGTTCCTCGCCACCGCGCAGACCCTCGAGGAGACCGGCGTCTCGGCTTACCTCGGCGCCCTCGGCTCCATCCAGTCTCGCGCGTTGCGCGTGACCGCCGGCTCGATCTTCACCATCGAGGCGCGGCATGCGGCGGCCTTCCGCGCGTATAACAACAATGCCACCGGACCGGTACCGGCTGCGTTCGAAGTACCGAAGACACCGGCGCAGATTGTCGCGATTGTCCAAGGCACCGGGTTCGTCAAGAAAGGGCTCTAAGCAGGCTGAGCCATCCGCGCAATCACGTCCTGACTTCCGAGCTCTCACTGGAGACCGACCATGTCCGATCACGGCACCCGCACCATCGAGTTCAATGCAGACAAGCTGGAAACCATGGACGCCAGGCGACGCTTCCTCAGCACCCTCGCCATTGCCGCCGGTGCCGTCGCACTGTCGCCGATGATCATGAAGGGGATGGGCATCGGCGGAATGCTGCAGGCCCAAGGCGACGGCCAGACGGAGCCGAACCTGACCGACACGGACATCCTGAATTACGCGCGGACGCTCGAATACCTCGAAGCGACGTTCTACCTGCGGGCGGACAGCGGCGGTACCCTGCCCGGCGGCGCCACGGTCGCGGGAATCGACCCCGACGGGATGGCCGCGCCAGGGTCGATCCCGGGGCTGTCGGCCATCACCGCCCCGGCGCCGTCAACGCTGAACGTGCCGACCTTCTTCCGAAGCGTCCGGGACCACGAAATCACGCACGTCCTGGCGCTACAAAGTGCGCTCGGAGCTGCCGCGCTGGCGCGTTCCGCATTCGCCTTCAGCTTCGGGGCGGCGTTCGCGAGCGCGGCAAGTTTCATGGCGACCGCACAAGCGCTGGAGGACACCGGGGTCACGGCCTATCTCGGGCAAGCAGGGAACATCGACGTCGTCAGCACGCTGGGCACGGCCGGCACGATCCTCGGCGTCGAAGCGGAACACGCCTCGACGGTCCGGCTCATCGGCGGCCAGCCGGTCACGCCGGGCGACGCATCGTTCGACACGCCGCAAACGACGACCCAGGTGCTGGCCATCGCCAGCGGATTCATCACGCAAGCTCCACCGCTTCCCTTCCCGAAGTAGCGGGAGCCACCCATGCCAACGCTTCGGCCGGGAGCCATACTCCTGTCCGCCGCGTTGGCCACCGGGTGCATCAGCGACCGACCGCTCGCACCGATCGGCATGGACCCCGGTGGCACCGGTGACACCACCGTACAGATCGCGAACTTCGCCTTCGCTCCTCAGAACATCACCGTCCATCTTGGTGCGGTGCTCGAATGGACCAACACCGATCCGACCATCCACACGGTCACGTCCGACGACAACACCTTTGACTCGAACGTCATCAATCCGGACGGCCGATACCGCCTGACCACGACCCGGATCGGCGTCTTCAGGTACTTCTGCCGGATCCATCCGTTCATGCAGGGGAAAGTGACGGTAACGCCGTGACCCGCCGCACGCTCCTTGGCATTGGCATGTCGATCATCACGGTTGGGTCCGCCGGCGCCCAGAGCACGGTGACCCGGACGCCGAATATCGACGACGGCTGGACGGTCGAAACCGGCACGCTGCAATTCAATTTTGTCCATCGGTTCGTTCGCAGCGCCGCGCCGGTCCGCAAGGTCACCAGTTTTCCGAGCTTCTTCCTCGCCACCGGTCTGCCCGGCGGATTCAACGGCGGGCTCGTCTATAGTACCAACTCGACGGTATTCGCCGGGATCCCGAATGAATATGAATTCTGGCTTCGCCGCCCGGTGGTGCGAGACGGCGCGATCGATGCCACGGTGACCGCTGCGTACAACGCGGCTTCCCAGAGCATCGACGGCGAACTCGGATTGGGACGCTCGCTCGGTCCGGCTCACTTCCTCGGCGTGGTCCGCGCCATGTCCTCCGCATTTGGCGCGCAACGCCCGCTGATCGGGGCGGGCGAAGGCGTCGTGGTGCACGTCAATCGGACGTTCAGCCTGACCGGCGACTACTTCGCGATCCTGAACGCGCGGGGCGACCCCAGCCTGCACAGCGTGTGGGGTGCCGGGCTGGCCGTCCAGATCCCCTACACGCCGCATTCCTTCGCGATCGAGATCACCAACAGCACGACAGCGACGATCGAGGGCTCGTCGGTCGGTACCCCCAGCGGCTACAAGATCGGATTCGAGTTCACCATTCCCATCACGCTCAAACGCTATTTCGGCGCGCGCGCCAAACCGGTCACCGTCGACACGGCCACCGCGCCACCGCCGACACAGGAGCCAACACCACCAACACCGCCGGATACGGCCCGGCCGCCGGTGGCCCAACCGGCCGCCCCGCCAACCAGGGACTCCACTCGCATGCCGGCGGACACGCCGCGAGTTGTTCCCGCCGGCGACACCACGCCCACGCCAGCCTCGAGACCGGCTCCGAAACCGGCGCGGGCCGCTCTCAAGACGATCACGATTCACAACTTCACCTTCGGCCCGGCCGAGGTCCACGTGGCCGCCGGAACCAGGGTCCGGTGGCTCAATCACGACCCGATCCAGCACACCGTCAGTGCGGACAACGGGGCCTTCACCTCCGCCTTGATCTCACCGGAAGGCAGCTTCACCCGGGTATTTCAAACCCCCGGCCGGTATCGGTACCACTGCTCGCCGCACCCCTTCATGCACGGAACGATCATCGTGGACCCGGTGCCGCCGACGCCATAGTCCGCGGCGGCGGCGGGCGGGGCGGCGGGCCGGCGCAGGCACATCCGGCGGCGACGCGGCGGCGTACTCGCAGGGAATGCGCTCACATTCACCCGGGATTGGGCCTGATGATCCTCGCATTGCACTCCGCCGCGGCAACCATCACCACCCAACGTCGCCAGCGTGTCGCCGCCATGCTAGATTGCGCGCGTTCGTTTTCCGCAATCGGAGTCGACCCGCTCCTCCCATGGCGCAGACCGCGGCTTCACACCTGCACGACGATGCGTCTCTCATCGAGGCAATGATGCGGGGAGACCAGGCCGCCGTGTCCGCACTGTATGACCGGTACGCCCCTGGTGTTCTTGGCCTCGCGCTGCGCATCACGCGCGAGCGCGCCGACGCCGAGGACGTCGTGGTCGATACCTTCGCTCAGGTGTGGCGCGACGCGCCCCGATTCCGGGCCGACCGCGGTTCGGTCGCGGCCTGGGTCGCAACGATCGCGCGCAGTCGTGCGCTCGACCTGGTGCGGTCGCGCGGCCGCCGACTCACGCTGGACGCCGCCGCCGGGGCTGCGAGCGGCGTGGCGCCGGCGGCGATGGAC
>JBOHRY010000277.1:0-3670 GCA_050732955.1 Gemmatimonadales bacterium
TTGAGGATACGGCCGCCAGCCTTACAACGAGATGACAAAGGTACGACCTCGGACACCGTAAGCCGGGACGTCGAGTCTGCTCGTGCGGTGGAAGCCGGGTGTTGTGCCACAGGCAGAGCCGCGAGCAACATCGGCAATGCCAACCATTTCACGCGAATTCGCGCGGTTTTCCCTAGGCTAACGGTTCGACCCGCCAACTCCCGCGAGGAAGAGCGCACCGCGACACGGATCGCTGGCGCGCTTCTGCACCGTGGCCCCGTGCCTCTGCTCGAGTGCGGCAGCAACCAGCGTTGCGAGAGGACGGTCCGGCGCGAGCAGGCCTCCGGACATTGCGACAGGAAGCGATCTGGCACCAGCCGTGACTGCCAGTTGCACGAGCGCGCCGACGGCGTTTTCGCGGATGCCGATGGCGACCGGGTCTCCGGTGGCGGCGCAAGCAAGCACAGCCGGTGCAAGCGCTGCGACCTCCGCAGGCGTCGCGGTGGTGGACCAGGAAACCAACCCGGCAATTCCCGGCACCCTGGCCGCGGTGCAAACGGCCTCGGCGAGGTGAGTGACGGTGCCAAGACCGTCGTGCATTGCACCGACCGCTTCGAGGGCTCGAGCACCGACCCAGTACGCCGACCCCTGATCGCCCATGCGCCAACCCAATCCGCCGACCCGGCGGCTCTGGCCTGCACCATCACGCGCGACGGCGATGCTTCCCGTTCCCGCGATCAGCAACACGCCCGGACCGCCTTCAAATGCCGCGGCTCGCGCGAGCTCGGCATCGGTCGTCACGATGACCTGCCACGCGAGACGAAGCGACTGCAACGCTCCCTGCAGTTCGGCGCGTTCGGCCTCTCGACCCGCACCGGCCGCGCCGACAACCAGCGTGTCCGCCCGTACCGTCTTGCCGCGAAGAAGCAGCGGGCGACCGAGTTCCGCTACCGTCGCGGCGAGGCGATCACCGGATCCGGGGCGCATCGGTCCGCCGGGCCCTTCGGCACGACCGCGGTCGGTGCCGTCCCGGAAGAGGACCACTCGCGACGAGGTCCCGCCGATATCGGCGCCAAGAACGATCACGACGATGCCTTCCGCGCTGCACCGACGGCGGCGGAGTCGGCGCCGCGTCCGAACCGGGTCGAAATCAATGCGAAGATCAGCGTCAGGATCATTCCCATCGGTACGTACCACGGAAAGGAGAGCCGACCGAGACCCGCGAGCTCCGAATATCCCGCCGCCGCCAGGCGCGCGGCAAAGACGGTCACCAGCATGATGGCCATCGCAATCGCTGTTCCGGCGATGACGTCGCGGCCACGCATCCATGCACCCGCCGCCGACAGCAGGTACGCACCCAACAGGGCGCCGTACGTGACCGACGCGATCGAAAGGGCGAGCACCACAACGGGGGTATTGGTGCCTCCGGACCACGCGTTGAATCCAACTGCCGCGATGATCAGCGCGACGCCCCAGACGAGCGATACGATGCGACCGACCCGCAACAACGTGTCGGGATCGCGCTCACCGGTCCACGACGCGTACTGATCGTGGGTGAACGATGACGCCAGCGCGCTGATCGCCGACGAATGCGAACTCATGGCGGCGGCCAGGATGCCGGCGATGACCAGTCCGGAGAGGCCGACGGGGAGTCGATGCAGGACGAAATCCGCGAAGAGTCGGTCGGGCGGCACTCCGGGTGGTGCATTGTGCGAACTCCACAACGCGACGCCAACCAGCAGGAAGAGCAGGAACTGCGCGATCACGACGATGCCCGAGCCAACGATGGCGCGCCGGGCGTCACCCAGCGAGCGAGTCGAAAGCAGCCGCTGGACGATCAGATGATCGGTGCCGTGCGACGCTGCCGAGAGCAACGCGCCGCCGATCAGCCCGCCAAGCAGCGTGTACGGCGCCGTGAGCGACAGATGGAAATCCAGGAGATGGAGTTTTCCCGCGGTGCTCGCGATCGACCACGCTGCCGCGCTTCCCCCGGTAAGGCGAACGGCCACGATCAGCGCCGCGACACCTCCGGTCACGTAGATCGCGAGCTGCACGACGTCCGCCCAGATCACCGCCTTGATCCCGCCGAGCCAGGTGTACACCAGGGTGATCGCTCCCATGACCACGACCGCGACGGGCACGCTCCAACCAGTCAGCAACGCCAGCGGTATCGCGCCGGCGAAGACGCGTACCCCATCGGCGAGAAACCTGGTGACCAGGAACACCAGCGAGAGCATGCGTCGGGTCGGCGCGCCAAAGCGGGTCTCGAGGCGCGCGTAGGCTGTTTCCTGTTCGCCGCGGAAGTATCCCGGGAGCAACCAGATGGCGACACCGATCCTCCCGAACAGGTATCCGATCGGCAGTTGCAGGAATGTGAGATCGCCGCGCGCGCCGATGCCGGGGACGGAGATTACCGTCAGCGCGGAAGTCTCGGCCGCAACGATCGAGAGCATCACCGTCCACCACGGCAGATTCCGCGCACCGAGGAAGTAGTCGGTGGCAGACCGCTGCCCGCGGGAGAGGTAAAATCCGATTCCCAGCGTGGCCGCGAAGTAAACGATGATGACGAAGAGATCGATCGGGTTCAGGTTCAGGGATACTCCGGGATGACAGGCGTTGGGCGTTGGGCGGTAAGCGTTGGGCGTTAAGTAAACGATATGATAGACGATAGACGTTGGGGGTAGAAGCGGAACGGGGCCCCTCATCGGAGCCCCGCCTAATGCTTAACGCCTAAGGCCCAACGTCTATGCCGTAAAACTTGACCCGCAACCACACCCGCCGGTTGCATTCGGATTGCTGAACGTGAAGCCGCTGCCTTGCATCGCCGAGACGTAATCGATGGTTACCCCGGAGAGGTACTGCGCGGAAAACGCATCGATGAAGACGCGGATCCCGTTGATTTCGGCGGTCATGTCGTCGTCGGCGGGATGGTCTTCGATGTTGAGCGAATACTTGAAGCCCGAGCATCCGCCCGGAAGCACGGAAACCCGCAACCCGCCGGACTCGGCCGGGACATTTTCCGCGGCAATGAATTTCCGGACTTCAACCGAGGCCTGATCGGTCAGGGTGAGGACAAATCCCTCCGGGAGGGCCTGAGTCTCGCTGGCAGCCTGCGTCATGACGGAACCCCCATGAAGTTCACCGGTGAATTATCGCCGGACGGCCTGCGACAGTCAATCATCATGACAACCGGTATCGGATTGTAATGGTTCCCGCCTGCGACGGGCCTGAAGTCCATGCTACCGCATGCGCGCGCCTTCCCGCGGTGGTGCGTCAGGAAAGAGGCTCCGCATCACCGCATCCGCGACCACACCACGAATCTGACCGAACTTCGGCGTGTTCCGGGTCGGATTGACGCGGTTGGTCAGCAGGACGATCACGAGGTCGCGAGTGGGATCGATCCAGATCGACGTTCCGGTGAAGCCGGTGTGTCCGAAGCTCCGCGCCGACATGTACGCGCCGGCCGACGACACCTCCGACGGGGTGTCCCAGCCGATGGCGCGCGACGATCCCGTCGGCTGGTCCTGCCGGATGGTCCAGGTGACGAACTCCGGGGGCGGCTGCAGCGTGCCGTCGACGTGACGGCCGAGCGACCCGGCGAGCGCCCATTCGCTGAAGCGAAGAACGTCGTCGGCGTCGCTGAATAGCCCGGCGTGGCCCGACACGCCGTCCAGCCACCACGCGTTCTCGT
>JBOHRY010000278.1:0-11992 GCA_050732955.1 Gemmatimonadales bacterium
CCAGCGGATCAGCGACTTGATCAGCAGCACGTCCGGACTGTCGCTATCGCCAGGGCCTTTTTTGGCCAGCGACTGGGCGACCCGCTCTTCCAATTCCTTGGATTTGCACTCGTCGATGCCGAACCGCCGGTTGAATTCCCGAACCAGGTCGGCGATCTGCTTGGCATCGTGATCGAAGACCGCGATGTTGCCGCTGGTCATGTATGCCACGTGGATCCGGTTGCCATTGCGATGCAGCTTGTGCAGCAGCCCGCCGGCGGAGATGACATCGTCGTCCGGATGCGGCGAGAAGCAGACGACCGTTCGCTCGCGCGGCAGCTTGGAGCGGCCGCGAATCTTTCCGCCGAGCGCGTTGAAGATCAGGCCGTTGATAACGCCCGGCTGCCCGTGGCGCGCCAGCAGCGAAGCCAGATGATGACCGGTATAGTCGGCCTCGGTGAGCTTGAGAATCGCCTTCCCGGTTCGCAGCGAGAGCCAGGTGACGGCATCGAGCTCCAGCGCCGGCGTCCAGTCGACCTCGTCGACCAGCCACGGCGTGGCAACGCGAGTCAGGTCCGCCGCCGCCGCCGCATCGCAGTACACCGTCACGTCCGGGTGGCGTTGCAGGAATGTGGCGGCGACTTCGTGGTCAATCTCGCCTTCGACGGCTCGCTTGAGGATCGCACTCTTGTGCTCGCCCGTGGCGAGCAGGCAGATGGCACGCGCCTCGAGGATGCTGGCGACGCCCATCGTGACGGCGTGCCGTGGAACGTTGCCGTCGCCGAAGAAATCGGCAGCCGCGTCGCGGCGTGTCACCAGATCGAGTGTCACCAGGCGAGTGCGCGAATCGGCGCTCGATCCCGGCTCGTTGAAACCGATGTGTCCGGTCTTGCCGATGCCTACCAGCTGCAGATCGATACCGCCGGCGCGACGAATCGCGGCTTCATAGCTGGCGCACGCCGCGGCGAGCTCCTCCGACTCGACGTCGCCGGGAGGCAGATGCGTGCGCGCCGGCGTGAGATCGACGTGATCGAAGAGGTGTTCGTGCATGAAGCGGTGATACGAATGGATCGAGTCCGGCGGCATCGGCCAGTACTCATCGAGATTGAACGTCTCGACGCTCCGGAAGGAGAGGCCGTCCTCACGATGGAGCCGAACCAGTTCCCGATAGACACCGACCGGAGTGGAACCGGTCGCGAGGCCGAGGACACACGTCTGGCCGGCGGCAGCGCGATCGCGGATCAACGCGGCGATGCGTCCGGCGACAGCCGTGGCCAGTTTCTCGGGAGGATCGAGGATTTCGACCGGCACGCGCTCGAGGCGCCGGGCGTCAGCGGACATGGCGGGACGCGCGGGACGCGGGAGCCACGCGCCCTACTGGAACTGCTGGTTGCGCTCGAAGTCCGCGGGGCTGGTCGCCGCGGCCTTGGCGACTTCCATGGTGACGCGCCCCTGGGAATGCAGCGCCATGAGATGCTGATCGAACGTCTGCATCCCGTACTGCGTGCGTCCCTCCGCGATCAATTCCAGGATTTCCGGCGTCTTCTCGGTATCGACGATGCAGGCTTCAATGGCCGACGTGTGGCGCATGATCTCCGCCGCGACGACCCGGCCCGGCCCGTCCGCCCGCGGCAGCAGTCGCTGGGAGACGACCGCCCGCAACGATTCGGCGAGGCGCTGACGGATGATCTGCTGTTCGGACGCATCGAACACGCCGGTGAGCCGCGCAATACTCCGCGGCGCGTCGGCGGTGTGCACCGTGCTGTACACCAGATGGCCCGTTTCGGCCGCTTTGAGTGCGATATCGATCGTCACCCGGTCCCGCATTTCGCCGATCATGATGATGTCCGGATCCTGGCGGAGCGCCGCACGCAGCGCTTCCTGAAACCCGATCGTGTCGCTGCCGACCTCGCGCTGGATCACGTTCGACTTGACGTCCCGATGCAGGTACTCGATCGGATCCTCGATGGTAACGATCTTCTTGCACTTGCGCTGGTTGACGTGACCGACCATCGACGCGAGCGTCGTGGTCTTGCCGCTCCCGGTGGTTCCGGTCACCAGCACCAGGCCACGATCCTCGAACGCGATCTCTTCCATCACCGGTGGCAATTCCAGCTGGGAGAACTCGGGAATCACGTCCGAGATGGTTCGCAGCACGATCGAGAATGATCCGCGCTGGCTGCAGATGTTCACCCGGAACCGGCTGACACCGGCAAGCGAGTAGGAGCAGTCGAGGTCGAGCAGGTTGCGGAGGTATTCCGGGGCGTCCTCCTTGGTCGTTTTGCGCGCGCCAACCACGATCTCGGTCGCGATCGCCGCAGCGTCCCTTGGCTCGATTGCCGGTGAGCCCTCCACCGGCAGGAGCTCGCCCCGGCTGCGCATGCGAAAAGGCCCGCCGGCGCTGACATGCACATCGGACGATCGGGTTTCAACCGCGCGCTTGAGCACCCCATGGAACTGGTCGATCATGGATCCGGCCGCCGTCGCTTGATCGGTGAATGACGCGTTCCCTGCACCCAACAAGATAGGGCCGGGGGGTGCACGGCGGATACTCCCGCGGCAGCGGACACGGCGGAGGTAGCGACGGATTTCGGAACGAAGGGGGCCGCAGCGGCGGGGAGGACACCCTCCCCGCCCCCGGGAATCGAGCAACTACGGATTGCGATCGATGCAGGCAGTGAATTTCGGATTGTTCAGTTCATCCGAGGGGATCGGCAGGTTGACGTCATTACCGAATACTCCGCCCTTCGGAACACCGTCGACGACATACTGCGCTCCGCCGCCGCCCGGGAACACCGCGCTGGCGCTCCGTCCATACTGCCGGACCAGGCGCCTGAGGTCACCCATGCGATGGTCGGTGAGGTAAAGCCAGAACGCGCGTTCACTGAACATCATGTCGACGCGCGCCGCCGGATCCACCGGATCGACCAACGGCGCCGGCTGCGTGAAGCCGGGCAGGAACGACGAACCAGCCGGCGGAAGCGGGAACACGGCCGGAAAGGTCTTGGGATACAACGCGGTGTTGGCTCGCAACGTGTTGAGCGTATTGAGCCATGTGGTAGCGTCGCCGGCGGCGAGTGCCGCCTCGGCTTCGATCAGTCGCGCCTCGACACCAGTCGCGATCGGAATCGGGGCGGATTCGTTGAAGTAGTGACCCTGGTCAAACTGCGGCGTCGCCTTGTCGAACCCACGACGGGTTGCCGGGACTCGAGCCCACGGAACCCTCGGGTCCAGGGCGTCGCGGAAGGCGATGCCGTTCCCGCCATCCTTGTTGGCCACGGAAAAGCGAGCGTTGAGGTTCATGAACCCGTAGACCGGGTTGTTCTGGGCCGTGACCCCAAGATTGAAGGTCAGGTTGTAGACGTACGTGGTCGGGACGCCGGCAACGGCCGCCGCGGCCGCGGCCGGCTGGTTCAGGTCGAGGAGGGTGCGAGCCAGGCCGATCTTGGCGAGGCTGATATTGGCGTTGGTGCCGAAGTACTTGAGCGCCGAATCGAACCGGTCGACCGCCCGGTTGTACACCGCCGTCGTGGTCAGCGGATCGGAAAACGTCAGTGTGCCGTCCAGCGAAGCGTCGCTGACGGGCATGCCGTTGCAGTATGCCTCGGCCATTCCGGTGTAGATCAACCCGGCCAGCGAATACATCTCGCCGATACGCGGGTCGTTGAGCGGCGCGGTATCCACGGCCTTGATGGCGGCCGCCGCCGTTTCGGCGGACCGGCGTGAGCGATGAATCCGGCGGAACAGCGTCAGGAGTGAGCTGTTCTTGAGGTCGATCGGACCGCGGTGATCGTACTCGATGCGGGTCGGAAACGTTTCGCTGTTCACGAGCTCGTCACTGAACGACCCGCTGACGATGGCGAGACCGCCCTCGCCGCCGTTGTCACTGATGTAGGCGACGTCGAAGTCGCCGAACGCGCCGGCGTACAGTGCCGCGACGCCGGCAGGCGTGGTCACGTCGGCCGGATTGATGATGTCCGGATTGGACACCTGGATCAGGTCGCTGGGCGAACAGGCGGTCGCCACCATCACCCCGGCGACAGCAAGCTTGATGCGAAGGGTACGCGTCATGGCTCTCTCGCTCCGGTCAGAAGGTGAAGTTGGCGCGCACGATGAACGTCCGCACCGGTGGCTGAGTCAGGAAGTCGCGGACACCAAAGCCGTTGAGACTGGTCTGCCCGAGCTGATTGAGCTCGGGGTCGACGCCGGTGTAGTTCGTCCACGTGTGAAGGTTGCGGCCGGCGACGCTGATGCTGGCGTGCTGGGAACGGAAGGCATGCGCCCATGCGTCGGGCATGTAGTAGGTGAGCGATACTTCGCGCAGCTTGGCGAAGTCGGCTTTTTCGATATAGCCCCACTCGGTGGCACTGGGATCGAAGCGCCGCGCTACGGCGGTTGCCTGCTCGGCCAATGGCGTCGTCTTGTCCATGATGGCGCGGCAGTTGTTGCCGGTCGACGTGCAGCGGAACTCTTCCGTCGAGTTGTACTGGTAGAAGCCGCCCTGGTAGTCGACCAGGCCCGAGAGTCGGATCCGCCCGTGGAAGACGGAGAAGCTCTGGTTCATCGACAGCTGGCGCGTTGGCTGCGACGACCCGCGGAATTCCGCGGTGTCGCCGATGACGATCTCGTTCGGCTCGATGATGCCGTCGTGGTTGGCGTCAGCGAACGCCTTGATCGGGCGGTCCCAGAAGCCTCCCAGCGGATACCCGACCACATGGCGCTGCACGCCGGAGATGATCGGCGGCACACCGGCGCCCAGCGACAGCAACCGGTTCTTGATGGTGCTGCCGGCGAGAGTCATGTCCCAGGCGAGATCACGGGTATTGATGATCCGCGTATTCACGGTCAGCTCGAACCCCTTGTTGCTCACCGATCCCAGGTTCTCGAACCGGCTGGTCGACACGCCGAGCGACGGCGCCAGAATTCGCGCGATCAACGCGTCGGTCGTCTTCTTGTCGAAGAAGGTGAAATCGACGTTGGTCTGGCCATGGAAGAGACCAAGATCGATGCCGGTCTCGAACTCACCCGAGCGCTCGGGCTTGAGGTTTGACAGCCCCAGGCCGCCGAACGCGACGGCGCTGGTCGAAACGCCCGCGATGGCCGAGGTCGTCGGCGTCAGGTAGGTCAGGGCGTCGAGTGCGCCGGGCTGAAGGCCGGACTGACCGTAGGCGGCCCGCAGCCGGAGTAGCGAGATCGGGAAGTGGTTCGGGAACGACGGTTCGTCCGACACCACCCAGGAGGCGTTGGCCTCGGGAAAGACGATGGCCTTGAATTGCTGCCCGAAGGAACTGTTGTCATCGACGCGAAGCGCGCCAGTGAGGAAATACCGGTTCTTGAAAGTCACCTGCTCTTCCGCGTACGCGCCGACGGTGATCGTTGTCGTGGTCGTCTGGCTGGCGTTGAGAATCGCTGCGCCATCGATATCGTCGCTGCCGAAGATGAGCCTCGACCCCTGTGCCTGACTCTGATAAAAGAGATCCTGGCCGTAGTGGACTCCGACGGACGAACGCAGGTTGACGTCGTGCGTCACCCGATTGTGCGCTGTCAGGCCGGCATCGGCCGTGTATGTCTTGAGCTCGGTGCGCGTGTCGGTCTTGTTGCCCAGCGGCGTGGTTCCGAATGCCGGACCGAGTCCGGTCGGATCGAACGACGTCTCCAGACGCTGGCCCACGTCGTAACCGACGGTCGCCCGACCGGCGAGCCACTCCAGCGGACGCCAGTTGAGCTGGCTGCTGCCGGTGAAGCGCTCGATGTTCTGCTGACGCAGCAGGGAGAAGATCTCGCCCGGTGCGAAGAAGCCCCACCCCGGAGTCCCCAGTGTATCGGTCGTGCCGAAATAGCCGCTGGGCAGGATCCCGAGCACGTTGTTGTCGTTCTGCGGCAGCAACAGCTTCCCGCTGGTGTATCCAAGGTTGGTCTGCAGATCGGTGTTCGGGTTCAACTGCGCCGTGAGGTTCGAGCGAAACGAGATGTCCCGGTCGCTGTTGGGACGGAGCACATTCTGCGGCAGGCTGGTCACCCCCCGTGACTTCAGGAGCCGGTTTGCTTCGGTGTCGGGAAGCGCCAGCGTTCCGACCTGGTTCTGATACTGACCGGAGACGAAATACTGGATGGACTCCGTCCCACCCGTCACGTCCGCACCATACAGCGCCGAATTGCCGCCGCTGACCGGCGTCAGGCGCGGATCCTTCAGAATGTTGCTGGTCAGCAGCTTTTGCTGGGTGCACACGCCGGACGCGAACTGCGTCAGGAGGCAGGTCCGCAGGGCGCCGCCAGGAGTTCCGCCGGTGATCGTCTGTCCGACTTCGCGGTAGTTGTTCGGATAGTTGTTCGGATCCGTGATGTAGCCGCCCTCGACATATGCGTGCCAGCGCGGCGCGCCGGCAATGCCGTGTTTCGTCGTAATGCGGATCACACCGTTGGCGGCCTGCGTCCCGTAGAGTGTCGCCGCGGAGGGACCCTTGACGATTTCAACGGACTCGAGATCGTCCGGATTGATGTCGTTCAGGCGTGAAGGCGCCTGACCGCCGGTGCCGAGCGAACTCGACGACGCGTCGGTATTCACCTTGACGCCGTCGACGTAGATGATCGGCTCATTGGACAGCGACAGGCTGTTCGCACCGCGAATGCGAACGCGTGTCCCGGCGCCGATCGTTCCGGAGCTTGGCAGCACCGAGATTCCGGCGGTCCGGGCCTGCAGGAGGTCGGTCATGCTCGAGATCGGCTGGGTCTGCGTCAACGAATCCGGCCGGATTTCGGCTACGCTGTTGCCGATCTCGAGGCGTCGCTGGACGCCGGTCGCCGTGGTGACCAGTTCCTCCAGCGTGTACGGCACTGCGACCAGCATGAAGTCCAGCGCCGTCGTCGCGTTGGCGCGCACTGCGACGGTCTTGCGCTGTGCGGCGTACCCGATGGCGATGACGCGAAGGTCGTACGTTCCGGGAGAAACTCCGGTGATCGTGTAGCGGCCGTCACCGCGGACGGCGACGACCACACCGGTCTGCGACACCTGGATGCTCGATCCAGGGAGTGGGAGTTTGGAGGCACTGTCCGTCACGCGCCCGGTAACGGTGCCTTGCTGGGCGGCGAGCGGTGCGCCGAACGTGCTGAGAGCGACGAGCGTGCCGATCAGACCTCGTACCACTGAAGCATGGCTCATGAATGCGGTTCCTCGCGCAAGATGTGGGCATCGGAACAGCGGGAGACTCCCGGGTGGCAGCACCCGGTGGGACAGGGGGAGGGTGTGGCAAACGGAGCGGTGAACGTTTCAATCGAATATTCAGATTGAACCGTTCAGCGTCCATGATCCGCCGACCAAACGAATGATCGGACCGACCAACGCCGTGCCTGCCAGTTCGACTCGGAACGTGTGATGTCGCCTGTTATACGGCGCGGTATTCGGGACCGCAAGACCGGAGGGTGACCAGTCCGTGATGATACGGATGGACCTTCAGACGCAGAAAAACGGCTCATCTCAACGCGGAGTGCTCCTGAATGCCATCGGCGATCAACGTGCAGCTCACCACCACGCAAACGAGTGCAATCCCCGGAGCCAGACCGACCCACGGTGCGTTGACGACCGTGTCGCGCCCGGAGGCGATCAGTGTGCCCCACGACGCGGCCGGCGGCTGGACGCCGAGCCCGAGGAAGGAGAGCCCGGCCTCGAGGGTAATGGCGTTGCCGATGCCGAGGGTGACGGCGGCAAGCACCGGCGGCGCAGCATGCGGCAGGATATGTCGGAGCAGCACGCGCGGACGACTCGCGCCGAGTGCCGTGGCACTCTCGACATAAGGCCTTCCCAGCTGCGCGCGCGCTTCCGCGTAGACCAATCGAGCAATCGGCATCCAGCCAGTGAGCGCGAGGACCAGCACAACTTCAACTGCGCCGGGCTGCCAGAGCGTGGCGAGCAGCAGCAACAGCACCACCCGTGGAACTCCGAGCGCAAAGTCCGTGACGCCGAGCAGCAGGGACGAGAGCCCACGGGCGGCGAACGCCGCGCCCGCGCCAAGCATGGTGCCAAGGCCGAGGGACAACAGCATGGTGAGGAATCCGACGCTCAGCGAGATCCGGGCGCCGTAGAGCAAACGCGACCAGACGTCGCGCCCAAGACGATCGGTCCCCAGCAGGTGAAACCCGCCGTGCACGTCGTGCGAGAGAGGCGACAGAAACCTGCCGAGTACGACGTCCGGCGCGTGCCCGGCCGGTCCGAACAGCGGCGCGCCAATCGCCGCGACAACGATGACGCCCAGGACCAGCGCGCCGGCCCGAAGGCGAAAATCAGGCCGGGCCATGATTCCGGCGGGTTCTTGGATCGACAACTCCGACCAGGACATCCGCGAGCAGATTGCCGAGAACCACCAGCACGGCGCTCGCGGTCGCAGCCGCCATGACCACAGGATAGTCGCGCGCCTGAACCCCCTGAACTATCAGCTGCCCCACGCCGGGCCACGCGAAGATCGCTTCGACGAAAACCGTGCCGGAGAAAAGCGCCGGCAAGGAAAGCCCCAACAGCGTCACCACGGGGACCAGCGCGTTCCGCAGCTGGTGACGGAAGACCCTACGGACCCGACCGATTCCCTTGGAACGCGCCACCACGAGATATGGTGCGTCACGCGCTTCGCGCATCGCGGCACGAACGAATCGCGCAGCCCCGCCCACGCCGATGATCGTCAGCGTGACCAGCGGCAGGATCAGGTGGCGCAGTCGATCCAGGATCCGGCCACCCACGCTGAGGAAATCAGCATCGACGCCGCTGGCGCCGAACGATGGCAGCCAGCGGAGCTGGTAGGTGAACACCATGATGAGGACGAGCCCGAGCCAGTAGCCCGGGAGCGCGTTGAGCGCCACCGTGATCACGGTCAGCGAGCTGTCGGCGACCTTGTTGCGAAGATTGGCCTGCACCGTGCCCACGGCGATGCCGATCAGGTAGGTGAGACCGAGCGAGAGCACGACCAGGATCGCCGTGGCAGGCCACGCCCCGGCGAGGAGTGCGCCGACCCGCCGGCCAGTGGCGATACTGGTGCCAAAATCGCCCCTCGCCGCGCGACCGAGCCAGCTCAGGTATTGCGCGGCGAGCGGACGGTCGAGACCGAGTCCGTGGCGCGCCGCCTCGACCTGCGCCGGCGTGGCCGTCGGGCCGAGCAGGCGTTGCGCCGGGTCGCCGGGTGCCAGGTGCAGCAGCACGAAGGTCAGCGTCACGACGCCCATCACGACCCCGATGGCGCGCAGCAGACCGAGGACCAAGCCCCTGGGCATCCGGAGAATGTAGACTTGGGCGTGCCTCGCCGCCCATTCATCGTTTCGCTCATCGTGGCAGCAGCGTGCGCTGCGCCGGCCACGCAGCGCGGCGAGACCATCGTTTTCGCGTCGGGCGCCGACCTGCAGAGCATCAACCCGCTGCTCACGACCCACCCGCTGGCGCATCAGGTTCAGCGGTATGCCTTGCTGACCACGCTGGTGCAGTATGACTCGTTACTGCACATCACACCGTATCTCGCGCGCCGCTGGGAGTGGTCGAACGATTCGCTGGTCCTGACGTGGCACCTGAGTACGGCGGTGCGCTGGAACGACGGTGTACCGACCACGGCGGCCGACGTGGCGTGGACGCTCAACGCAGCGCGCGACCCGGCCACCGGATACCCACGGTTGACTGATCTCGCGGGCGTGACTTCGGTTGTCGCGACCGACGACTCCACTGTTCGCGTGAGCTTCCGCGCGGCGCCACATCAGATCCCGGACGTCTTCACCGACCTCGCCATTCTTCCCGCGCACCTGCTTGCTTCGGTGCCTCATGCCAACCTGCGCACAGCGCCGTGGAATCAAGCGCCCATCGGCAACGGCCCCTTCAGGTTCGTGTCGCACACACCCAACCGGCGCTGGGTGTTCGCCGCAAACCCCTCATTCCCGGCTGAGCTTGGCGGCGCGCCGCACATCGCACGGCTGGTCATCGCGGTGGTCGACGAACCGACGACCAAACTCGCGGCGTTGACCGTCGGCGAACTCGATTTCGCAGGCATCCAGCCGGCACACGCCGACTTCGTCCGGCGCGATCCGCGGCTCACCGTGCTTACCTATCCCTTGCTCCTCACCTATGCGGTGGTATTCAACACGCGCCGGCCACCGCTCGACGATGTCCGGGTGCGCCGCGCGATCTCGCTCGCCATCAACCGGGCGGCGATCGTGAACGGTTACCTCTTCGGCTTTGGCGCCGCGACCACCGGTCCACTTCCCGACTCGTCCGGCGCGCGTCCTCCGGACCCCGACACGAGCACCGCGCGCCGACTTCTCTCTGGCAAGACAATTCATCTCGAACTGCTCACCGTGGGTAGTGGCGAGGCAGCACTGGAACAGATGCTGCAGTCGCAACTCGCCGCTGTCGGCGTGCAAGTCACCATTCGCCAGCTGGAACTCACGTCGTTTCTGGATCGGGTGCAGGGGCGCACGCACGACTTTGATGCGGCGGTACTCGGGATCTCCGGCGACCTGGGGCTCGGTCAACTCGCTCCGCTGCTGAACACGGCCGGCGTAGCTCATTCGGATGATCCGGCGGGGATGCTCCGAACGATCGCCGATTCAGTTCCAGCGGCATTCCTCTATCAGGCCGGCGGCGTGCAAGGGATGAATCGACGGGTGCGCGGTGTCCGGATGGACGTGCGCGGCGAACTGGCTTCACTGCGCGATTGGTACGTCCAGCAATGAACCGGTCGGAATCGATCATTACGTCGGCGCCGGTGCGTCTCGACTTCGCCGGCGCGTGGACCGATGTCGCTCCGTTCGCGACGATCGAGCATGGCGCTGTCGTCAATGCCGCGATCGATCTCAGAACGCGCGTCGAACTGCAACTCGATCAACCGCGCTATGACCTTTGGGCTCGCGACCTCGACGAACGCGCCCAGGCCGACACACCGGAGCAACTGGGGCGTGACGGTCGACTGGAGTTGCTCAAGGCGGCGGTCCGATTGGGCGATCTCGGCCCTTGCCGGATACATACCAAGGCCGAGGCGCCCCCCGGCTCGGGGCTCGGCACGTCGGGCGCGCTCGGCGTGGCACTGGTGCACGCCGTGGATACCGCGCTCGGCGCGGTCCGCGACGTCGTGGCGACAGCCAGGGCGGCGTGGCAGATGGAGACGGTGGACGCGGCGGTAGCAGGCGGACAGCAGGATCAGTTCGCGTCCGCGATGGGCGGGTTCCAGCATCTGTCGTTCGATCGCGGAGGCACGCGTGCCGTGGCACTCGTGGTCGAGCCGGAGTTCGCCCGGGAGCTCGCCAGTCACATGCTGGTCTGCTACACCGGGCGCTCGAGGTTTTCGGGCAATATGATCACCAAGGTGATGCAGGCGTACCAGGACGGTGAGCACCACGTCGGCGCGGCACTGCGCGCGCTGACGCAGATCGGCGACGCGATGGCGGGCGCGTTTCGCCGGCACGATCTCACGGCAATCGGGCGGTTGCTGGCTGCCAACTGGACCGAGCAACAGCGGCTGGATCCCGGGATGTGCACGCCGGAAATGTCACAGCTGTACGACGCCATGCGGAGTGCGGGAGCAGTCGGCGGCAAGGCGGCCGGAGCGGGCGCCGGCGGTTCGATGTTCTTTGTCGTCCCGGGGGACATGAGTCGCGCCGAGCGAATGGCACGGGAAGGCGGCGCCACGCTGCTTCCCCTGCGGTGGGCCGGGCGCGGCGTTGCACGAGACTGAACGCCGCATCAAGGGATTCACGTCGCGGTTAGGATTGGAACCATGTTGACGTTCGATGCCCTGACGGCGCGCCGAGCCGCAATTGATGAATCACCGGACCTGACCGCGCTCCGCGACCGCCTGATCGAACGTGCCCGCCCAGTGATCGAGCGGATGCCCACGGTGCCCCGGGTCAAGGCGCTGCTTTCTCGCGACGGTGGCACCTGCCCGGATGATCAGACGCCGCTCGAGTTCGATCCGTGGCAACCCGAACTGCACCGCTGCCCGTCGTGCGGCCGGGTCTTCTCCGGACCGCGTCACAACGCGCACTGGGCGCG
>JBOHRY010000279.1:0-12024 GCA_050732955.1 Gemmatimonadales bacterium
ACATTGGATTGTTTAGGATGACCTCGGTAGTACGAGAGATAGTGCGATGCACGAAACTGCCGACCACCACTAGTGAGCCTCCGACTCCATAAACGTCTTGCGTCAGCGCTCGTCGACGCTCAGCGTCGATGCTCCGGCGCAAGAGGTCGTGGGTTCGAATCCCGCCGGGCCCACTAGGTGCCACGATGTTGGCATACTGATTCGAGCAGGTACCACCTCGCCGAAAACAGTCAGTCAAGCACCAATGCACGTTGGCCCGATCGACTCAAACCGAGCTCAGCGAATAGCTGGTTGCGCGCCCACCTGCCTTGTCGCGCACGAGAATGCCTCGTTCAACGAGGTCGTTGATGTCCCGGAGTGCAGTATCCGCAGACGTACCTGTTAGCCGGGCCCACTTGGATGAGGTCAGCTTGCCTTCGAATCCGTCCAACACCCGGTTGATTGCTTTGCGCTGCCGCGCACTGAGTGGCTCGTGCCGCATTGCCTCCCAGAACCGCGCCTTTTGTAGCACACCCATCAGCGTCTTGTCGGCCCCTGCAATTGCTCGATCAAGGCAGTCGAGAAACCACGCTAGCCACGCCGTAACATCTAAGTCGCCCTTTTGAGTCGCTTCCAGAACGTCGTAATAGCTCGTTCGTTCCGTTCGGATCTGCGCTGACATGCTATAAAAACGTTGGGTGCTGCCTTCGGAGCGAGCTAGAGCCATGTCTGCGATGGCACGTGCGATTCGACCGTTGCCGTCATCAAACGGGTGGATCGTGACGAACCAGAGATGGGCCAGGGCTGCCTTCAGGACAGGGTCGACCTGGCCGTTCGCGTTGAACCATTGGAGAAACGCCGCCATCTCGGCCCCCAGTCGTCCGGCGGCAGGCGCTTCGTAGTGCACGCGTTCCCGACCCATTGGACCGGAGATCACCTGCATTGGACCCCTGGCGTCATCGCGCCAAGCACCGATGATGATGTTGCTGATCCCACTACGCCCGGTCGGGAAGAGCGCGGCGTGCCATCCGAACAAGCGCTCTTCGGTCAGCGGCTCCGAGCACCGCTGGGTGGCATCAAGCATCATCTCAACCACGCCGTCGACGTGCCGATCGACAGGAGCTAGCGCGCCGATATCGATTCCGAGTCGCCGTGCGATGGACGAGCGGACCTGGTCTTGGTCCAGTTTTTCGCCCTCGATTTCGCTGGACTTGAGGACATCCTGCGTCAGGGTCAACAGCACGGCCTCAGCCCGCAAATGAAAGCCAAGCGTCTCCATCCGCCCGATCAGCCGCCCCTGCTTGTGCCGGACGTCAGCCAACAGTTGAGCTAACGCCGCTTCGTTCCATCGGAAGCTTGGCCAGGTGCTCAGCTCATGTATGTAGATCATGATTCCCCGCGTCTTTTGCGGATATTATGGCATATATTCGCCGCAAACGCAACAGTAATGGCCGCAATAGTTGCGGCGATTAACAAGCCATTCTCCGCACGCCCACTGTTAAGCTGTGCCCACTAGCGCAACGTGGACCCCATGGATACTCTCAAGCCGTATCTATTAGAGGTCTAATAATCGATGGCGCGTTCCGTTACGCTGACTCGCCGGGAACTCGATCTGATGTCCATCCTCTGGCGGTCGAAAAGCGCCACGGTCGCCGAAGTGCGCGATCGAATCGGCGAGGAGCTTGCCTACCCGACGGTCCTCACCATGCTCCGCAATCTGGAGATCAAGGGCTACGCGCGACACGAGGAGGACGGGCGCGCGTTTCGCTACTTCCCTGTCCTGCAGCCCAATGACGCCGGCGACGGCGCACTCAAGCGGCTGGTGTCGAAAGTGTATCAGGGATCTCGCGAACTGCTGGTAAGCCGGTTGATCTCCGACGAGAGGATTTCGCCTGAAGAGCTTCGGCGCATCGAGAAGCTTCTCCGGCAGCGTCTCGAGGAGGTGGACGAGTGATCGGGCCGTGGATGCTTTCCACTGTGATCATCGGTGGCCTTCTCGGCGCCGGAGCTCGCTGCCTTTCGTCCCTCGGCGCATCATTGGGCTTGGCGCGACGGTGGCTCTGGATCGCCATTATGCTGGCTTCCCTCACGCTGCCAGTCGGTCTGGCGCTGAGGGCACGCCAGACTCCGGCGCCGATACTCGCAAACGCGTCACTCACTACGCTGTCTCTTACCGCTGCGACAACTCCTTCCAATGATCGCCCTGATTACGACCGCCTCCTCCTGATCGCGTGGGGTTTCGCATCGCTTGCGCTTGCGGCCCTGTTCGGTGCGTCGTACCACCGGACACTCGCGCTGCTCCGCACATGGCGGCATCGCGACTTGCACGGCACCGCCGTGACACTCTCGCCAACCTTCGGCCCGGCCACGGTCGGGCTCATTCGGTCGCGGGTCGTCGTGCCTGATTGGGTGCTGGCCCTCTCCGACGACGAGCAGCGGCTGGTCCTGCGTCATGAGCTGGAGCACATCAAGTCAGGCGACCAGTTGGTGCTCTCTGCCGGCGTTCTTCTCGCGGTGCTGATGCCATGGAACATCCCACTTTGGTGGCAGCTCCGACGGCTCCGCATCAGCATCGAACTCGATTGCGACGCGCGCGTGGCGCTGGCACCCCGCGACCGTCCACGCTATGCCAACCTGCTCCTTCGCACCCGGGCTCCGCGCCGAATTGATCGGATGGCGCTCGCCTTCTTCCCCACTCGCTCCGCGCTCGGGGATCGTCTCCTGGCTCTCCTCGATCACGCCCGCCCCACCCGTCGGCAGATCGCCGTGTGGTCGGTGTCATCGTTGGCGTGCCTCGGCGCACTCGCCCGAGTTCCAGTTCCGAACTTGAACTCGATTCTGCCGCACGCCGCGAACGCCGCTTCGCCGAGCAGTTCGAATGCCTTGCGCGCGCGAGCTTCAGCGGCGGTTTCAGGCGGCTCCCATGAGGTGAAGGCGCCCAGGCAGAAACTCCGATTGGTGGCAACAAGAGCTCAAGTATCGGCGGCGCTCGTCACCAGAACGGATGATCGATCCGCGGTGCCTGCGCATCCGGTGCCGGCCGTTGCTGCGCGGGTGCGATATGACGCGCTCCTTCCGTTCGACTCGACGGTTCTGGTGCACCAATCGGTCGCGCCCGGGCTGCCGGCCGGCTGCGGGTGCGCCAGAGGTTTCCCGCCGGGCACGTCCCGCACCCCGCCCCATCCATAGCGATGCCAGCGCTGGCTTCCGACGTTCGTTCGCCAACGAGTATTAGAGTCTTAGTAGTCGCAGTTATCATCCGCCTGTCGGTGGTGATCCCCGTGGCCCACGCTCAACAGCCCGAAATCGTTGAGGGAAAGGTGGTCGACAACCATCTGACTCCGATCGCCGGCGTCGAAGTGACCGTTGTGGGCCAGGCCACCCACGCAATGCGCGTGGCACAGACCAATGCTGCCGGCCGATACGTCGCGACATTTCGTGACACCGAGGGGAGTTACGCGATCTCGTTCCGGAAGGTCGGCTATGCCGCATTCGCCCGCACCGTTCAGCGCGCCGGCCTCTCCAACATCATCGTTGTGCCGGATGCGGTCCTCACCAATTCACTCACCACGCTTCAGCCGATCGTGGCGAGCGCGAACAAGATGCAACGCGTCCCCGCTCGAGGCGAGATTCGCGGAGTCAGCAGCGTCGAAGCGAACACTTTGGGAAACAGCATCTTCACCGCTGACCCATCGGACCTCAATGCCCTGATTTCACTACTGCCCGGTGTCCTGCCGGTCGGAGATTCCGACTACTCGGTGCTCGGCGCGCGGCCGACGCAGAACGGAACCACCGTGGATGGCGCGTCGTTTCCGGGCAGTTCCCTTCCCCGCGACGCCGTCGCTCGCTCGAGCCTGGTGACCGCGACGTTCGACGTGTCGAAGGGACAATTCGCCGGCGGCCAGAACGTGATCTCGCTCAAGAGCGGCGCACCGTACTTTGCCGCGACGGTGCGCGGCCAGTTGATCGATCCGCATCTCGCCTGGGCCGACCCCGAAGCCCCTGCGGCCGTGCCACAGATCGGCAGCGCCAGCGGCTACGTCACCGGCCCACTCATCAGGAACAAACTGGACTTCATCGCGTCGTTCGATATCAGCCGGCGCACTACGGCAACGCCATCGCTGCTGGCCCCACGCGCCACCCTGCTTTCACAACTCGGCGTTTCGCCCGACAGCCTCGCCGCCGCCATGCAAGCCTTCGCGGCGCTTGGCGTTCCGCTCGGGACCACTCGAGTCCTGCTGACTCCAACCGTTGCCAAGGGTTCCGCGACAATCCGCGCCGACTTCTACCCCAATTCGTTCACAGCGCTCACGTTCGAGGCAATTCCGTACTGGAGCCACTTCACGGGACTGGGGGTTGCTGAACTTTCGCTGCCCACAGCCGCTGTCGAAGCGCGGAGCACTGCCGCGTGGTTCAAGCTTGACGCGTCCACCTATTTCCATCGCGTGCTCGACGATTTCCATATCACGCTCAGCCCCAGCCGCACGAGCAGTTCGCCGTTCCTGCCGCTGCCGTCCGGCTCGGTGCTCGTCGGCACGAGGTTCGGCGACGGCCGCACCGGTCTCACGTCGTTCCGTTTCGGAGGACCAGGGTCCGGCGACTTCCGCGCTACCCGGAATATCGTTGACGCCGAGAACGAGATGTCCTGGGCCACCGCAAATACGCAGCACCAGCTGAAGTTCACTCAGGAGCTGCGCTTCGACGAGGGAGATGATTCCCAGGTCGCCGATCCGGCCGGCGCGTATACGTATCAATCGCTCAGCGACCTGACGACCAACACGCCTTCGTCCTATAGCCGCGCGCTCGCGGCGACATCGCACTCGTACCGCGCCACCACTGGCGCCCTCTCGCTTGGCGACATCTGGCGTGCCATTCCCGGCAAGCTCGAGTTCCAGGGTGGCGTGCGGTACGATTGGACAGGACTCAACACCCCGCCCGCATTCAACGGTGTCGTCGACACACTCTTCGGTGTTCGCACCGACGTGGTGCCGGCTGATCACGGACTCTCGCCGCGCCTCGGATTTCTCTGGTCGCCCGCCGGGAGGCGCGATCGGGGCCTCCCGGCCGGGATGACGATCATATTGCCCGGGCGAGGCGCCGCAGCGCGCGGCGGCCTCGCTCCGTTCGATGCGAGCGGGTTGTCCGTCATGCGTCCCGGCAGCGACATCATCCTCACCGGCGGGATTGGCGCGTACCGCGGGGTGATCTCGCCTGCACGGCTAGGAACTCTCGCCGGCGCGACCGGTCTTTCGGGTACGACCCGGTACCTCTCGTGTGTCGGTGCCGCAACGCCGTCCCCTGACTGGACTGCCACAAACCCGCCGACAGAATGCGCCGATGGAGCCGGGCCCGCGCCCTACGCGGCGATCGCTCCACGCGTCACCGTCTTCGACCCCGCGTTTCGAGCACCCGTGAGCTGGCGAGGAACGCTGCAGATCAGCGGATTGGCCATCGGCAGCTGGGCTCTCGCACCGACAATCACGTATGCACTCGGCGTCAACAGCGAGAGCTGGACGGACCTGAACCTTCAGCGCACCGTCTCCTTCGGCCTGCCGGCGGAACAGAACCGCCCGGTCTACGGCTCGCCGGCTGACGTCGTGCCGCAGACAGGGCTCTTCGCTCCGGCCGCTTCGCGGATCTCGGCCGCGTATGGGACCGTGATGCAAACGCAGTCCGATCTCCGATACCATTCACTGCAGTTGACCGTGCCCATCGTGCCGCCGAAGCTCTTCGGCAATGTGCCGGTCTATTTCGTCTATTCATTCAACAGCCAGCGGGCCGAGCAGCGGGGCTTCAGTGGGACCACCGCTGGCGATCCCTTCGACATCGAGTGGGTGGCCGGACAACAACCGCTGCACCAGTTCATCGTCGGTGTAAGCGACCTGCACATGTGGTGGTTCACGACGGCGGTGCGATTCAGTGTGTTGTCCGGTGCGCCGTACACACCGATGGTCGGGCAGGATATCAACGGCGACGGGTTGGCGAATGACCGGGCCTTTGTCCCGCGGACGACCGGCGCCGACACTGCGCTCTCCACCCAGATGTCCGCGCTCATCGCGAAGGCGCCGGCCGGGGCACGCCAGTGCCTGGCGGCGCAACTCGGAGCAATCGCGGCTGACAACAGCTGCCGCACGCCGTGGCAAGCCCGGCTCGATCTCAGCATCGCCTTCACGCCGCCGCAGCGCCTGGGATTCGGCAGCCGACTGAAGATGACGGCAACAATGCTCAACGCCGGCGGCGCGCTGGTTCGGCTCGCGGGACTGGAGAACACATCGCTGGGGCAGTCTTCGTCGAGCTTGGCGGTTGACTCCCGCCTGCTCGATGTCACCGGATTCGATCCGACGAAGCGCACCTTCACGTACCGGGTCAATCAACTGTTCGGCGAGCCGATCGACTATGGCAGCGCGCGGCACCGATATCCACCATTCGAGCTGCAAGTGGGGATCGAGTACCGGCTGGGTTACCCGCCGACGAATCCGGCGGCTCGCAGCCTGGGTCTCCTGCATCGTGGCGAAGACTCGAAGCAGATGGCGGCGCAGGTGCGCGCCGCGATCCTGAACCGATTCTTCCGGGTGAGTCCGGTCGCGGAGATCCTGGCGCTCAGGGATTCACTTGGACTCACCCCGGAGCAGGTCACGAGCATCCAGGCCGTGTCGCAGGAATTTGATCGTCATGTTGACTCGCTGATCGCGCCGGTGGTTGCCTTCGCGATGAAGCGTGGCAAGCAGCTCACGACGATCGAGCTGAACCAGCAGACGATGGCGATCAATTCGCCGCTACGCGACCTCCAGGCCACCGAACGACAGAAGGCGGTCACGTTCCTCGTGCCGGAACAGCGGATCAAGCTCACCACCCTCACCCGGACGCCATGACCATGGGCATCTCCACGCTGTTGCTGGCGATCGCCGCCAGTCCAGTCTCCGGCCAGCAGCCGGTTGCGTCAGCGCTCAAACCGGCCGACGCCGCCATTCTCAGTGCCGTCATTGGCCCCGGAGGGGATGTCCGTGAACTGCGCGATGGTCGCGTGATCGCATCCGACAGCGGTCACATGAAAGTGATCGACTTCAAGAAGGGGTCGGTTACGGCAATCCTGCAGGTGCCGCCCGGCAACATGCTGGCGATCGCCGCTGACTCGACCATCGTCGTCACTCGCGACGGATGGGTCTTCCTGAACGGCGACCAGCCGATCGGGATGCTACCGGCCACGAACCCGGTCGTCGCAGCCGCCGGCTACGTCCGTAGCGCGGATACCATCGGGTTCGTGCTCGCGGTACGCCGGCGCAAGCGCGACTCTTCCGACGTCATCCGCATCGACCGCACGACCGGCGAGCAAGAACAGGTGGTACAGATCTACACCTTCCCCGGCGTGCCCGGAGGTGTCCCGGCACCGTTGTATCAGATCAGCGAGCATGCTCTGCTCGCACCTGATGGCTGGGTTGCCGTGCTTCGAATCGCACCGTACCGGGTCGACTGGCGATCGCCGAGCGGCACGTGGGCGCTGGGAGAGCCGATCCCCGCGCCGACGATCAAGTTCGACGAGCGCGAGAAGCGCGCGATTCTGGCGTATCAGAGCACGGTGCAGCTATGGAGTCCCCAATACTCGATGCTCCCTGACGCATGGTGGCCGGCGACGGTCGTTCACTCGACCGGTTCCCCGCGGCCATTGATCACGCCCGAGGGCGAACTGCTCGTTTCCAGGACGCCGACGGCCGACTTCCCGGGGACGCGGTATGACGTCGTCGATCGGCAGGGTGACGTGGAGCGGCAGATCGTGCTGCCGGCGAACGAGTTGATCGCCGGCTTCGGCGCGCACTCCGTGTACGTACGCGTGGTCGACCATGGCAAGGTTATTCGGTTGGACCGGCATCCCTGGCCGTAACACTTGTCCGGAGTGATCGGCAGGTCGCGCACCCGGACGCCCGTCGCGTGAAAAACCGCATTGGCGATCGCGGCATTGGCACCCGTGATCCCGATTTCGCCGAGCCCCTTCACTCCGATCGGGTTGACGAAGTTGTCGGGCTCGTCGATGATCTCGACATCGATATTCCCGACGTCGACATTCACCAGAATGTGATACTCGGCGAGATCCGCGTTGACGATCCGCCCCGACCGGACGTCGAGCAATGCCGCTTCGGTCAGCGCCATGCCGATCGCCCACACGATCCCGCCCATCAGCTGGCTCGTGGCCGTCTTCCGGTTGAGCGGCCGGGCACTCCCTCGTCTGCACCGCGGCGAAAGTGCCGTACCTACTGATCCCGCCGAGTTGCCGACAGCCGCGACATCTTCGTCCTGGCTGTGCCGCGTGCGGGTCGGCCGGCCGCTTGCGCGCGCGGCGAGGGCTTTCGTCTCCGATCTGACTCCGTACATTGCGACCGGTAATCTCTGCTGAGGTGCAATGCGCCTGTCCTTGCGTTTCATCGTGCCATTACTGCTCGTGCTCGCCGTCGTCGCGTACGCGGTCACGCCGCTGGTCGATCGCCTGACCAGCCGGTGGTTCGTCCGCGACCTCGATTCACGGGCAACGGTGATCGCCAGCGCAGCGCGCGAGTCGATCGTGGCACTGGCGCAGGACAGCACCCGCAGCGACCTGGCTCGCTACATCACGCAGCTGACCCAGGACGAACGCCTCTTCGCGGTGGCGTACTGCCCCTCACCGGAGGCGGCTCCCGTGCGCACCGCGACGCTGCCGGCGGCGATCCGGTGCAACGACCTCGACCGCTACACCAGCGCCGGCGCGCTGCTGCAGGCGGCCGATGGCCCGCTGCTCGTGTCGGTGCGTTCGGTCGGCGGAGACAGCGCCGCGGCGCCGCGCCTGGTCATGGTGCACGACCTGAGCTACATCACTCGCCGGAGCGCCGAGACGCGCAAGTATCTCTTCCTCTTCTTCATCGGCCTCGGCGTCATGGTCTCGTTGATCACCGTCACCATCGCGCAGTTGAGCTGGCGGGGCTGGGTGCAGGGGCTGCGGGGCGTGCTGCGCGGCGATATGCTGCTGCGCCCCGGTCAGGCGGCGACCACGCCGGAGTTGCGCCCGATCGCGGACGACCTGCGGGCGCTGATTCGCGATCTCGAGTCGGAGCATCGCGCTCCCGATCCCCAACATCTCGCCTGGACTCCGCAGACGCTGCGCGGAGTGCTGCAGCGCCAGTTGCGTGGTCAGGAGGTCATCGTCGTCGCCAACCGCGAACCGTACATCCACGAGCGCACCGCCCAGGGCATCACCGTGCGCCGGCCCGCCAGCGGCCTGGTCACGGCGCTCGAGCCGATCATGCGCGCCTGTTCCGGCACGTGGATCGCGCACGGCAGCGGCTCGGCCGACCGCGACGTGGTGGACCGCCACGACAAGGTTGCGGTACCGCCCGGCGAGCCAAGTTATCAGCTGCGGCGCGTGTGGCTGACGCCCGAGGAGGAGCAGGGCTACTACTACGGATTCGCCAACGAAGGACTCTGGCCGCTCTGTCATATCGCCCATGTCCGGCCGACGTTCCGTACGCCGGACTGGGAACAGTACGTTCGCGTCAATCGCCGCTTCGCACGAACGGTCGTCGCCGACGCCGAATCGACCGATCCGATCGTGCTGGTGCAGGACTATCACTTCGCGCTGGCGCCGCGAATGATCCGGGAAGCACTCCCCGACGCGACGATCATCGCGTTCTGGCATATCCCATGGCCCAATCCGGAAGCCTTCGGGATCTGTCCCTGGCGCGAAGAACTCCTCGACGGCATGCTCGGCAGCACCATCCTCGGCTTTCATACCCAGTTTCACTGCAACAACTTTCTTGACACGGTGGACCGGCATGTCGAGGCGCGCGTTGACCGGGAGCTGTTCACCGTGTCGTCGCACGGGCACGTCACCGCCGTCAATCGCTACCCGATTTCGGTCGAGTGGCCGACCCCGGCGCGTCTCGTGGCGCGATCGATCGCCGAGTGTCGCGCGGCGGTGCGACAGTGCCACCACCTCCCGCCGGATCACCTGATCGGCATCGGCGTCGACCGACTCGACTACACCAAGGGAATCGAGGAACGCTTCCGGGCCGTCGAACGCCTGCTCGAGCTGTATCCGTCCTGGGTCGGGAACTTCACCCTCATCCAGGTCGGTGCGCCGACGCGGTCCCGCATCGACCAGTATCACGATTATGAGCAACGCGTGATCCGCCTCGCCGAACGGATCAATGCCAAGTTCTGCGACGCGCCGCATCCACCCATCGTGCTCAAGGTGGAGCATCACGAACCCGAGTCGATCTATGAGCACTACCGCGCCGCCGACGTCGCCCTCGTCACCAGCCTGCACGACGGCATGAACCTCGTGGCGAAGGAATTCGTCTCGGCCCGCGACGATGAGCGCGGCGTGTTGATCCTGAGCCAGTTCACCGGGGCGGCGCGCGAACTTCCCGAAGCGCTCGTCGTCAATCCCTACGACGCCGATCAATGCGCGGCCGCGTTGAACCTCGCGCTGGAGATGCCGGCTGGTGAACAGCGCGCGCGCGTCCGCCTCATGCGCGGGCTGATCCAGGAGTTCAACGTCTATCGCTGGGCGGGCCGGATGCTGATCGATGCGGCCGGGACCCGGCGCCGCGAGCGGCTCCTGGCGCGCACGACCGGGATCACCACCGGAGGGCGCCAGCCCGGTGTGTTGCCGCTTGGAGTGAAGCGATGATTCCCTTCGATACCGGCTGGGCGTGGTTCTTCGACATCGACGGGACGTTGATCGAGTTCGCCGACACGCCGGAAGGTGCGGTCGTTGACGCGCGCCTGCAGGACCTGATCCTCGAATTGCAGTCGCGCACCGGCGGCGCCACGGCGCTGATCAGCGGGCGCGACATCGCCAGCATCGACCGCCTTTTTCCCGGCGCACCGCTACCCGTCGCGGGCCAGCACGGCGTGGAGCGCCGCGACGCCCAGGGACGCATGTCGCACCACGCGTTTCCCTCGCAGCGGATCGAAGCCGCCGCCGCCGAACTCACGGCCGGCGTGGAACAGCATCCCGGTCTCCTGCTCGAACACAAGGGACTTTCGCTGGCGCTGCATTACCGCCGGGCGCCGACGCTGGGGAGCTACGCACATCGCCTGGCGCACACCGCGCTCAAGCATCTCGGAGCACGATACTGCCTGCAGTACGGCAAGTTCGTGGTCGAACTCAAGCCGGCCGGCAAGGACAAGGGCGTGGCAATTCTCGAGTTCATGCACGAGCCGCCGTTCCAGTCGCGAGTCCCGATCTTCATCGGCGACGACGCCACGGATGAATACGGGTTCGCCATGGTCCAGCGACTTCACGGCCACACCGTGAAGGTCGGTCCCGGCGATTCGGCGGCGGAATGGCGACTTGCTGACGTGCCGCACGTGCGGTCCTGGCTGACGCACGGCCTGGCGGCGGTATTCACGCCGTGAATTCGCTCGACCTTGCCCTGATCGGCAACGGCGCGATCGGCGCACTCGTGGATTCAATCGGCGAAATCGTCTGGACGTGCGTGCCGCGCTTCGACGGCGACCCGGTCTTCTGCACGCTGCTGCGCGCACGAACCGACGAGACGTCCTTCGGATTCTTTGCCGTCGAGCTGGAGCACTGTGCGGCCAGCACGCAGGACTATCTCGTCAACACTCCGGTACTGGTGACCACGCTGACGTCCGCCGACGGCGCAGCGATCGAGATCACCGACTTCGCTCCACGGTTCCACCAGCACGGCCGCGTGTTCAGCCCGATGATGCTGGTCCGGATGATCCGTCGCATCGCCGGCAGTCCGCGGATCCGCATCCGGATGCGGCCGGCTCACCATTACGGCTGCGACGCGGCAACCGCGGTCCCGGGCAGCAATCACATCCGCTATCTCGGCGGCAGTCCGCCGCTTCGCGTCACGACCGATGCGCCGGTCACGACATTGATCGAGGAGAGCTACTTCATCCTCCACGACGACGTGGCGCTGCTCTTCGGCACCGACGAGACGGTCGCCGGCAATGTCGGTGAGATCGCTCGCCATTTCCTGGCGGAGACGACGACAGACTGGCAGGAGTGGGTCCGGTCGCTCGCGATTCCGTTCGAATGGCAGG
>JBOHRY010000280.1:0-5544 GCA_050732955.1 Gemmatimonadales bacterium
GTACGAGGTCGTCCAGTTGCGCGCGGCACCATGAAGGCTCGAGATGAATGCCGGTTTCTTCCCGCGTTTCGCGGGTCGCAGTGGCCAGGAGGTCGCTATCGCTCTCCTGCCGGCGCCCACCGGGGAGCGCCAGGTGACCCGACCAGGGATCTCCCTCTCGCTCGGCGCGCCGGATCAGGAGCAATCGGTCCGGCTCCTCGGCGAGCACCAACGCCACGGCGGCGAACGCGCGCGTGGGGTCGCTCGATTCGCGCGGGAGGTGCGATGCCAGTTGCGCCAGGAGTCTTTCGAGCACGGATCAGCTGAGGTGCCGGGAGAGAAAACGCACCGTGGCATCGAACAGCAGTTCGGTCTCCGGCGTCGGACCGGACCACGGATGCCGGGCGCCGAAGGTGTGACCCGCGCCTTCGATGAAGATCGACTCGAATCGCGGATCGGTCGCCAGGCGCGCCAGATGATGCGATTCGGCGACTGGAACGGTCTCGTCCTCGGTGCCGTGCAGGAGGAGCCACGGGCGATCCAGCGTGGCCGCCGCCTTCTCGATGTCGAAGCGATCGGCGTTGGCCAGCGCATCCTCGACAATTTCGTAATCCATCGGCAGCGATTGACCCGTGCGCGCATTGCGCGCCTCGATCCGGCCCAGTCGGCGCCAGAGCGCGACTTCCGCGTCGCTGTATCGCCTGATGGTCGAAATAGGTGACCAGGCGACTACGGCCGCGACCGCCGGGGTTTCGCGCGCGACGCAGAGCACTACGCCACCGCCGCGCGAATGGCCCACCAGTCCGAGTGACGCAGGCGCCACGAATCCGAGCTTGCCTGCAACGGCCTCCGCGATCACCTGTTCGATGTCGGCCATTTCACGAGTGTACGTGTTCCGTGCGAATCGTTCGAGCAGCGTGAACTCACCGGCCTCGTCCACGCCCGATCCGCTGACCGACAACGAGATCGCCGTGAATCCGGCACGCGCCAGTCGCTCGGCCAGCGGCGGCAGGAAGGCGTAGTCCTTGAATCCCTTGAAGCCGTGCACGATGACAACCGCCGGCTGTGGCGTGGTGCGCGAGCTGGTACGAACATCGACGAGAATCGGGCCCAGCGCGCCGGGAAGCGACGTGCGGGTGAGCGTTGCCGTGGCCATGCAGAACAAACTAGAGCCGTGATGCCGCGCGCGTCGTCAGGCTACGGCCGGTTCCAGCAGCGAGAGTTCTCCGGAGGTTGCATCGAACTCTGCCTGCACGCCGATCGGCAGCGTCCACTGCTCCTGCACGTGCCCGATCGGAAAGCCTCGAGCCACAGGGATGCCGCGCGGTTCGAAGTAGTGACGCAGCACTTCGTCGAGGCCCAGGCCGCCCTCGAACGTGACGTGACGCATGCGGGAGAAGTGCCCGATGACCACACCGGCCAGGCGATCTAGCGAACCGGCAAGGCGCAGGTGCCCGAGCATGCGGTCAATACGATAGAGATCTTCTCCGATGTCTTCGAGAAAGAGGATCGCGTCATCGAAATCAGGAAAGTATCGCGTGCCGATGAGCGCCTGAAGCAGCGTGAGATTGCCGCCGACGAGCCTTCCCCTCGCCCGTCCCGGAACAACGGACACAATCCGGCCACGCTCGGGAACCAGCATATCGTGCCGGGCGCGCACGCGACCGAGTCGGCCCGCGGCTTCCACACCGCTGAGCACCAGGTCGAGGTGGTGCCGTGAGAATTCCGGAAGTTCGAAGCGCGCCATCGGACCGTGGAAGGTCACCACACCGGTTTCCACTGTGAGCGCCAGAAGCAGGATGGTGATGTCCGAGTAACCGATGACCGGGCGCGGCCGCGCGGCGAAGCCAGCGAAGTCCACCTGATCCACGATGCGGTTGAGGCCATTGCCGCCGCGCAGGCACCAGACCGCGTCGATGCCGGGATCGACGAGCGCACGGTTGAGGTCCGCCAGACGTTCCGCATCGGTCCCGCCGAGATAACCATGCGCGGCGCCGGCGTGCGGCATGATCACCGGCTCGTAGCCGAGTGCCCGGCAAAGCTCGGCGCCGCGAACACAGTGATCAGGCTCGAGGACCGGACCTGATGGCGTGAGCAGCGCGACTCGGGAGCCGGGGCGAAGGCGTGGCGGCAGGATCGGCTTGGGTGGCATTGCGGCTCCGATTACGATTGATCCACTCTGTTCTGGAGACGACCGTTGCGTTCGTCCCATCCGACCCAGCTGGCGGCCGCGAAGGCCACGCACGATGCTCGTGACGCGATGGTTGCCGAGTGGGCCGACTGGCAGGCCGACCGCGCCGGATCCCGCCGCATTCCGCGGCCCACCGTGGAACGCCAGTTCCGATTGGTGATCGAAACGCTGGTGGAAATGCTAGGCCCGCTCAGGCGCGAAGCCAACTCCGTCTGGCAGCATGTCATGGAGCACTACGGCCGGACCGCAGCGGCGCGCGGGCTCGCCGCCGGTGAGGTGGTGGAAGAACTGCAGCAGCTGCGGGTGTTGCTGATCAAGCACATCGGCGGCGTAGTCGCGGCGATGCGGCCGCGGCGCGCGGTCGCGATGTTCCTTCGCATGAACGCCATTGTTGACCGCGGCATCGCGATAGCGGTGGTGGGATACACCGATGCCCTGGTGGCGTCGCTGCTGATGACCGATCGCGATACCGCGCAGCTCACCGCCGCCACGGCGGACGACCTGGGACATCAGCTGGGCGGACTCGAAGCCGAGCTCGAGCCGCTCGCAGAGAAGCGCTAGCGCGGCGGCGGGTGCCCGCCCGCCATCATCAGATCGTGATCGGTCAGCGCCTCGTCGATCAAACGGTCAAAGAACGCGCGGGCCACTGAATCCGTCGGGATGGCCTTTACCGTCGCGATGATGGCGTCCTCACGCCCGGCGATTTCCGCCGCGACCCTGCGGTACTCCGCCCGCTTCCCCGCAACGCGAGCGGCTTCGAGCGACGTCACCATGGCATTCACGCTGTCTCGCTGCTGCGTCAGCACCGCGACAATCGAATCGTTGCGCGGACCTTCGATCGCCCGGCTGCTGCCAGGCGGTCGCGGCCGCGCCAGTGACAATGTCAACGCCAGCTTGCGCACCGTGGCCGCATCGAGCCAGCCATCCGGTGGATATCCGATACCGCGCTCCAGGAAAGGAAGCGCGAGGTTGTCATGCGCGAAGGGACCGTTCGGCGACTCGATGAACCAGACATGGGTCATGACCAATCGCTTCCCGGGCAACGACAAGGCCGGGTGCTCGTGCCACATCGCGGCGCCATCGAATCCGTCCGGTGTGGCTTCGCCCTCCTTTACTTCGTAGGCGTAGGCCACGCCGACGAGCTTCTGTTCACCGCCGATCGGGGCAAACATCAGGATCGGTGGATGCTCGAGATCGAAAGTTCCGGTGAGAACCAGCTGCCGATTGCTGAAGTGTTCTCCCTGAAGCGGGACGTCACCGAACCGCGGGTTGTAGCCTGCCGCGCGCGCCTTTTCCGGCGTGTCGAATGCGGCCGCCACCCGCCTCGCTTCGGCGATCTGGTCCCTGATGTGCTGCGTGATCTGGCCGGGATGATCCATCGGCATGGGCATCGGCGTGCCCTGCGCCGCAAGCGCCACTGGCAACACCATCACTAGTGCGAGTGCACGAATCCACATTGGCTTTCTCCACGAACTGAACCAGAGCCGCTAACGCTCCGGCGCGAATTGGTACCGCTCATCGGCGAATCGCGCCCGCGATCGCCCGTCCTTGCAAGGAATCTATCGCGGTGCCTACCGGTTCCGCGCGTGATTCCGATCTCATCGACACCGCCCGGCTGGTCTTTCAGCTCGGCGGTGAATCGTTCGCACTGCCCGTGCCCGAGGGCGACAGCGGCGATTTGTACCAGGTCGGTTTGCTCGCCGGTCTTCCGTTCTGGTTCAGCACCGCCGCATTCAATGCGACGTTGCGGCATGCGCGACGTCTAGCCCGACGCGGCCGACTCGGCACGTTGCTGGCGTGCAACGCCGCCCGAGATCAATGGTTGTTCACCGTTACGCTGCAACCGGTCCGCGCAACGGCAGTGCCTCGTGGCGAGCCGAACGCCATGGTGCTGCAGCGACTCGGGCGGGTGGCGCGAGCCGAGTCGGTAACGCCGCTGGAGCACGCGGTGGCGCTCGCCGGCGCGCTCGACGTCGATGCGGCGGGACGTCAGACCTTCCGGCTGCTTCACCAGCTGCTGGCGCGCGCGGTTTCGCTGCTGCCGCGGACGGTTCCAGCCGAAGATCGGCACGCCTGGGCCTTGGCGCAGATCACCCGGCTGATCTTTCTCCGGTTCGTGGAGTCAGAGGGGTGGCTCGACGGGAATCCACGTTTCCTCGCGGATGCGTTCGACCGCTGCCTGGTCGCGCGACGGGATCCGACGCGGCACCTGCTGCATCCGCTCTTCTTCGGGACGCTGAACCGGCCCTGCGACGACCGGTCGCGGTTCGCCCGCGCGTTCGGCGCCGTTCCGTTTCTCAACGGTGGTCTCTTCGAACCACACGCGATCGAACGGACGCATCGCCTGCGGCTCCCCGTCGAGTACTGGTGCAGCGCCTTCGCTGCGCTGGTCGATCGACTGGACGTGACGCTCGATGGTGGCGGCGACGACGGCCGAGTGACGCCGGAGCTCCTGGGCCGGGTATTCGAAGGCGTCATGCATCCCGCGGAACGCAAGCAACAAGGAACGTATTTCACACCGCCCGCGCTGGTGCGCGGAATGCTGCGCGATGCGCTGGCTTGCCACCTGGCACCGATCATGGGGCGCACCGAAGAGGAAACCGATCGCGCGCTCGACGACCCCGACACTGAACTGCGGCACCGATTGTCGGATGTCACGGTCCTCGATCCCGCGGTCGGCTCAGGCGCGTTCCTCATCGGCGCGCTGGAGCTGTTGCACGGCCCGGGGCCGCGCGAGGCCGACAGGGTCCGCCGTCTCGTCACGAGCAGCCTTTTCGGCGTCGACCGCAACCCGGTCGCGGTGCGCATCTGCGAAATGCGGCTCTGGCTCGAAGTGCTGCGCGCCATGCGCGGGCGACCGCCGGCGCGGATGCCGCCACTCCCGAATCTCGACGCGACAGTCCGCGCAGGCGATGCCCTCATTGATCCGCTACACGGTGGATGGCCTCCGTCCTCCGTAACGCGACGATTGCAGCACGGCCAGCGAGCCATCCGGTCGGCGCACGGAGCAGCCAAGCGGTCGGCCATCGCCGAAGCGCGCCGGGCGGAGCGGCAGGCGGTGTTACTCGCGTTGATCGAACAGGAGTCGGCAGTCGAGCACCGGATCGTCGACGTGCTCGAAACCGGACGCGCGCCGACGCTCTTCGGCGATCGCGCCCGGCTAACCGTCACGGGCCGACGCACATTGGAATCGCTTCGCCGCCGTCGTACCGATCTACGCGTGCTCCGCCGGCACCTGGAGCGCGATCAGCTCTCCACGCCATTCGCGCTCGCCGCGGCCTTTGCACCGGCGATGGCGCGACGCGGCGGATTCGACCTGGTGATCGGCAACCCGCCCTGGGTACGTGCGGAACGCCTTCCGCCGGCCGATCGGC
>JBOHRY010000281.1:0-3997 GCA_050732955.1 Gemmatimonadales bacterium
GGCTACGAAGTCATCTACCGCTCGTTCACGATCAATGGCCATCCACTCGGCCGCGCCGAGCCTGTCCGGGTCAAGCGGGGCGAACGGGTGATGTTCCGGATCCTCAACGCCATCGCCACCGAAAACCTGAAGCTGGCGCTCCCCGGTCATCAATTCGAGGTCGTGGCACTCGACGGGAATCCGGTGCCGACGCCGCGCAAGGTCGCGGCGCTGGCGCTGGGAACGGCCGAGCGGATCGATGCCGTCGTCACCATGGACAACCCCGGCGTCTGGATTCTTGGCTCGATGCACGACGAGGACCGGCGTGACGGCATAGGGATCATCATCGAATACGCCGGCAGCACCAGCGAGCCGCAATGGATTTTTCAGCCGCGCGGGCCGTGGGACTACACGAGTTTCGGCACGACCGGACCACGCCCAGCGCCCGAGGAAACCATTTCGCTGCTGGTGGGTAAGCGGAATGGCGGCATGCGGGGATTCAATACCTGGACGATCAACGGCGTCCCTTTCGAGCAGAGTGAGCCGATCGCGCTGCATCGTGGCCGCCGGTATCGGCTGGTTCTGCGGAATCAGACCGACGACGCCCACCCGCTCCACCTGCATCGACATTCGTTCGAACTCGTGCGAATCAACGGAGCGCCCACTGGCGGCGTGATGAAAGACACGGTCGTCGTCGCGGAGTTCGGCACGGTCGAAGTTGACCTGGTCGCCGACAACCCGGGACCGACGCTGTTCCATTGCCATCAGGCGTTGCACATGGACCACGGGCTGATGCGCCTCTTCCGGTACGCCTGACACTGGCCGGCATCGCCCCCCGGCCGATCGGGGCGTAAGGGTCCAACCCCTTGAACTCGCATGACTTCAGCACTATGTTGGGGGGCTATTTATCGACCTAAGCATACGTCGCAGCCTGACCCTGGACCTGGCATGATCGAGAAGCAGCCCGTCATCGAGAAGCACCGCAAGCATGGCACGGATACCGGCTCCGCCCGGGTTCAGATCGCCCTGTTGACGGCGCGGATCAACGACCTCACCGAGCATTTCCGCACCCACCCGAAGGACCATCACGGTCGTCAGGGGTTGCTGAAGATGGTCGGCACGCGGCGCCGGCTCTTGAACTACCTCAAGACCCGCGAACTCTCGACCTACCGTTCCCTGGTCACCGAACTCGGCCTTCGGAATTGAACCGAGGCTGATGCTGCAGGGCGTCCCACGCGAGCACCGTGGGACGCCTTTGTTGTATTGGAGTGCTCATACGCATTGAAGGAACATCGTGCAGCGCATTGAAACGCAGTTCGCCGGACGGCCACTGATCCTCGAGACGGGCCGTCTCGCCAAGCAGGCCGCAGGTTCGGTGCTGGTCCAGTATGGAGAAACCACCCTCCTCGTCGCCATCACCGTGTCAGCCAACATCTCCTCGCTTCCGTTCTTCCCCTTGACGGTCGAATACCGCGACAAGCATTACGCCGCGGGAAAGATCCCGGGCGGCTTCCTCAAGCGCGAGGGCCGACCCACCGACGACGAGATCCTCTCGTGTCGCGTGATCGACCGCGCCATCCGGCCGCTCTTCCCGGAAGGGTTCAAGAACGAGGTCCAGGTCTTCGTCACGGTGATGTCGGCCGATCAGGAGAATGACGGCAGCATTCCGGCGCTGAGCGCCGTGTCCGCCGCGCTGTCGATCTCCGAGGTGCCGTGGAATGGCCCGATCGCAGCGGTGCGGGTGGGCCGGATCGACAACCAGTGGGTGCTCAATCCGACCTTCCAGCAACTCGAGTTCTCCACCATCGACATGACGGTCGCCGGCTCGGCCGACTCGATCCTGATGGTCGAAGGCGGCGCGCTCGAAATTTCCGAGGCCGAGGTCGTCGAAGCGCTCAAGGTGGCGCAGGTCGGCATCCGTGAACTGGTCAAGATCCAGCAGGATCTGATCCAGAAGAATGCCCAGCCGAAGATGGCGTGGACGCCGGCCCCGCGCGATGAGGATCTCGCCAAGGCGGTGCGCGCCGCCGCCGAGAAGCCGGTCGCGAAGGCCATGAACGCCAAGGACAAGGCCGGACGTGCCGCCGCGATCGCCGCGGTTCGCCAGGATGTGCAGACGCAGCTTGCCGAAGCGTATCCCGATCAGTCCCGCGCCATCAGCACCGAGTTCGAGGACGTCGAATACTCCGTGATGCGCGAGCAGATCCTCACCAAGGGCGAGCGCGTCGATGGGCGTGATCTCGACACCGTCCGCCCGATCACGGTCGAGGCGCACGTGCTGCCGCGGCCGCACGGGTCAGCGCTGTTCACTCGCGGCGAAACACAGGCGCTCGCGGTCGTGACGCTCGGCACCGCCGACGATGAGCAGCGGCTGGATGGGATCAACGTCGCCGGGATGCACACCAAGTCGTTCATGCTGCACTACAACTTTCCGCCGTATTCCACCGGCGAGGTCAAGCCGATTCGCGGGACGTCCCGGCGCGAGATCGGCCACGGCGCGCTGGCGGAGCGGGCGCTGCAGCCGCTGCTGCCGCACTTCGAGAGCTTCCCGTACACGATCCGGCTGGTATCCGAGGTGCTCGAGTCGAACGGTTCATCGTCGATGGCGACGGTCTGCGGTGGCTCGCTGGCGCTGATGGATGCCGGTGTGCCGATCAAGGCCGCGTGCGCCGGCGTCGCAATGGGGTTGATCAAGGACAAGGCGCGCGTCGCGATCCTGACCGACATCCTCGGTACCGAGGATCATCTCGGCGACATGGATTTCAAGGTGGCGGGCACGGCGGCCGGCATCACGTCGATCCAGATGGACATCAAGATCGAAGGGCTCTCGCTCGACATCATGAAAGAGGCCCTGGACAAGGCGAAGGCCGGTCGGGTGCACATCCTCGGCGAGATGAATAAGGTCCTCTCGACGCATCGCGAGGAAATGTCGCCATGGGCGCCGCGCATCATCACGATCCAGATCAAGCCGGACAAGATCGGCGACGTGATCGGACCCAAGGGGAAGACGATTCGCGGCATCCAGGACGCGTCGGGCGCCAAGGTCAACATCGATGACAGCGGCCTGATCACCATCGCGGCCGTCGGTGCCGAAGCGGGGCAGAAGGCCCGCGAGATGGTCATGGCGATCGTGGCCGAGCCGGTAGTCGGCACCGTGTACGAGGGCCCGGTCAAGAGCGTGACGGCGTTTGGCGCCTTCGTCGAGATCATGCCTGGCGTCGAAGGGCTGCTGCACATCTCGGAGCTGGATCACAAGCGCGTCGAGAAGACCGAGGATGTCGTCAAGAAGGGCGACATGGTGCAGGTCAAGTTGCTCGAGGTGGATGAGCGCGGCCGCATGCGACTGTCGCGGAAAGCGCTCCTTCCGAAACCGTGATGACGGCCGCGGGGCGCACCGTCCAGCTCGACGACGCTCTCTTCCGCACTGATTGCTCCAACGGCCTGGTCGTGGTCACCGAACGCATTGCGAGCGTCCGGTCGGCCGCGGCCGGGATCTGGGTGCGGACGGCAAGCGGGCACGAGCCGCGCGCCAAGATGGGCGTCTCCCACCTGCTCGAACACCTGGTATTCAAGGGCACTGAACGCCGGACGGCGCGCGAGATCGCGCTGTCACTGGAATCCCGTGGCGGTTCGCTCGATGCCTTTACCTCGCGCGACCACACGGCCTTCCAGGCGCACGTGCTCGATGCCGACCTCCCGTTGGCGATTGATGTCCTGACAGACCTGGTGCGGCGGCCGCTGCTGCGGGACACCGACCTCGACCTCGAGCGCAATGTCGTACTCGAGGAGTTGAACGGCGTGCTCGACACACCCGACGACCTGGTGGGCGAGTTGTGGAACGAGGCGATGTGGCCCGACCACCCGTACGGCTATTCGATCCTGGGCACGCCGGACAGCGTCACGGCGCTGCAAACCGGCGACCTTCGGGACGTGCACGACGGCGGCTACTATCCCGGCAATTCCGTGATCGCCGTTGCCGGCAACGTCCATCACGAGCAGGTGCTCGGGTTGCTCGAGG
>JBOHRY010000282.1:0-1944 GCA_050732955.1 Gemmatimonadales bacterium
GCTCGACAGGAGTGCGAGACCGCTGGTGCATCGCTTCAAGTACCAGGGCTGGTGGCGGCTCGCCGAAGTCTTCGCGACACGGATGACCGCGCTGGTGGATACGAGCGACGCCGACCTGGTACCCATTCCGCTGGCGCGCCGTCGTCGGCAACAGCGCGGGTACAATCAGGCTGAGACGCTGGCCCGTTCGCTCGGTGCCCTCACCGGGCTCCCGGTGCGGACGGATCGCCTGCAACGGTTGCGAGACACGCCAACCCAGACGCGTCTTACGCCCGAGTCCCGCCGCGCGAATCTGGCGGAGGCATTTTCCGGGGCATCGAGCGAGCGAGCCGCGATCCTCGTCGATGATGTTTTCACCACGGGGGCCACATTATGTTCGGCTGCCTCCGAACTGCTGGAGCGGGGGGCGACGAGGGTGGCCGCCGTGACCTTCGCGAGGGCCGGGCTGCCGCTGCAGCAGCACGCGTGACGCGCAATCAGTGATCTGACCTTGGAACCGAGAGACGGACATGGGCATACGAGTGGGCATCAACGGATTCGGCCGCATCGGCCGCAACATCATGCGCGCGGCCAAGGTACAGGGATGCACTGACGTCGACTTCGTCGCCGTCAATGATCTCACCGACACCGCGACCCTGGCGCATCTCTTCAAGTACGATTCGGTGCATGGCCGCTTCCCCTGCGCCGTCGAAATTGTTGATGGCGGGTTCGACGTCGAAGGCGACCGCGTCAAGGTGCTCTCCGAACGCGATCCGGCGAAGCTCCCGTGGGGAGAACTCGGCGTGGATATCGTGGTCGAGTCGACGGGGCGATTCACCGATCGCGACTCCGCCGCCAAGCATCTGCAGGCGGGCGCGCGGAAGGTGATGATTTCCGCGCCCGGGAAGGGCGAGGACAAGACCTTCGTGTACGGGGTGAATCATCTGGAGTACGACCCGGCCCGCCATCATGTGATCTCCAACGCATCGTGCACGACGAACTGCCTGGTACCGGTGGTGAAGGTCATCCGTGAGTCATTCGGATTTGTCCGCGGATACATGACGACGGTCCACAGCTATACCAACGACCAGCCGATTCTCGACCTGCCGCACAAGGATCTTCGCCGGGCCCGCGCCGCGGCGATGTCGATCATCCCGACGTCGACCGGCGCCGCCAAGGCGACGGCACTCGTCATTCCCGAACTCAAGGGGAAGATCGACGGGATCGCGCTGCGCGTGCCGACGCCGGACGTGTCGCTGGTTGAACTGGTGTGCACGGTGGAGCAGGGCACCACCGCAGCGCAGGCCAACGATGCTTTTCGCGCCGCGGCGAAGTCGGGGCCGTTGCAGGGCGTGCTCTTTGTCAGCGATGAGCCGCTGGTTTCGGCCGACTACATCGGCAACCTCGCGTCGAGCACCGTCGACGCACTGAGCACCAACGTGGTGGAAGGGGTCCAGCTCCACGTCTCGTCTTGGTATGACAACGAGATGGGCTACTCGGCCCGGTGCGTCGACATGATCCGGCACATCGGCTCGAATCGGTGAGCAAGCGGACGCTGGGCCAGCTCGACGCGGCGCAGCTCGACGGACAGCGGGTCGTGGTGCGGGTCGATCTCAATGTGCCGATGACCGATGGAGTGGTCCGGGACGACACCCGCATTCGTGCTGCACTTCCCACGATCAAGTACCTGCACGACCGCGGCGCGCGCGTGGTGCTGCTGTCGCATCTCGGGCGCCCAAAAGACGGCCCGGACCCGCGGTATTCGCTCAAGCCGCTGGTGCGGCCGTTGGAGCAGCTGCTGGGCTTTCCGGTCACCTTTCTCGCAGACCCGACCGACGAACGCGCCGTCGCACAGGTGCGTCACTTGCCGCGCGGCGGCGTGGCACTCGCCGAGAACACGCGATTCTATCCCGGTGAAGAATCGAACGATGCCGCGCTCGCCGACCGGTTCGCCCTGCTCGGTGA
>JBOHRY010000283.1:0-6293 GCA_050732955.1 Gemmatimonadales bacterium
GAGTATACGGAGTCGAACAGGTGTGTTCGCTCCACCCTTCTTCGTCCTGGGACTTTTCCGTCGGCGTCGCACCGCGTCGCCGATACTTCCAATGCTACGGGCCGATTCCGGGCCTGTCAAGTAGCCGCGGATGCGCGTGCGGCCCGGCCGCGCGCGCCGGCGATCAGCCAATCTCCGGGTGCCGCGCGCGGGCGATTCGAGAGGGTCGCGATCACCACGATACCGACGATCACCATCACGACCGACGCGAGCTGGGCCACGCTGAATTGGCCCAGCAAGCGGTCATCCTTGGCGCGCAGGAACTCGACCGCGAATCGCTCGAGACCGGCGAGCAGCAGGTAGACACCGAAGAGCCAGCCGGTGCCGCGCGGCAACGTCCTCCAGCGCCAGATCAACGCGAAAACCACCAGCATCGTGGCGATCTCGTAGAGCTGGGTCGGGTGCACTGCGAGGATCGTGTCCGGCGCGATGTTGGCGGGGAGGGCGACGTGAAAGTCCCGCAAGTTCTGCGCGGTCGTGGGCGGCATCCCTTCGGGAAACCGGACCGCCCACGGCAACGACGTGGGGATGCCGTAGTCGTCGCCAACCACAAAGCAGCCGACGCGGCCAACCGCGTACGCCGCCGCGAGCGCGGGAGCGACAAGATGGGCGGTCCAGCGCAGCGGGACCCGTCGCACCCAGCTCATGAGCACTACGCCGGCCGTCCCGCCAACCAGCCCACCGTAGAACACCAGGCCGCCGCGGTCCATCAGCGTTGCGGGGCCGTGCAGCACCGCGAACCAGACCTTGGCACCGATGATGCCGCCCACCACCGCACCAACGATGATGTCGCCGGCAACGTCCGAGGCGAAGCCGTTGCGCCGGCATTCGCGATCGATCAGCCAGGCGCCCACCAGAAACGCCAGCATCATCATGATGCCGAATCCGGTGACATGCAGCGGCCCCAGCATGAAGCCGAAGGGATACGCGTTGATCACGCGGCCGCTCCGGTCTGGTTGATCAGGCCCGGCAGCGGCAGGGAGTCACGCGCATCCAGATCGGTTCCGTCACGTTCGCCGCGCATCAGACGCCAGCTCCCCGCTGCCGCAATCATCGCGGCGTTATCAGTGTTGAGTCGCGGTGTGGCCACCGCCACTCGCGCGCGGCCTTCGAGGGCCGACACCATGGCCTTCGCCAGGGCACGATTGCACGCCACGCCACCGCCGATCACCACCAGCTCCCGCCGGTAAGATTGCGCGGCCAGCGACGTTTTGGCCACCAGCACGTCGATCATCGCATCCTGAAACCCGCGGGCGATGTCGGCACGCTCGAGGGCCAGATCGGCGGATTGCTGCACCGCGCGCAGGACCGCGGTCTTGAGGCCACTGAACGAGAAGGCGAACGGGTCGGTACTGTCCTTGAGCAGCGGCCGCGGGAAGGTATATCGTCGCGGATCACCCTGCGCCGCGAGCCGTTCCAGCGCTGCTCCCGCCGGATACTCCAGCGACAGGAGCGAACCGACCTTGTCGAACGCTTCGCCGGCCGCGTCGTCGCGTGTCTGTCCCAACAAGCGATACGCTCCCCAAGCCGGAACGTCGAGCAGCATGGTGTGCCCGCCACTCGCCAGCAGCGCCACGAAAGGTGGCTGCACGTCCGGTGACTCCAGGGTCGCGGCAAAGAGATGTCCTTCGAGGTGATGCACGCCGATCAGCGGCAATCGTTCACGCCAGGCGAGCGTCTTGGCCCAGGTGAGCCCCACCAGGAGCGAGCCGAGCAAACCGGGGCCCCGGGTCACGGCAATCCCGTCGAGCTCGCCCAGTGCCACGCCAGCCCGGATGAGGGCATCGTCCACCACCGCGTCGATGGCGAGCAGATGCGCGCGGGACGCGAGTTCGGGCACCACACCGCCGAAGATGCGATGCACGTCCTGGGAAAGAATCGCCAGGCTCTCCAGGGCCACGGCATCGCCGTCGCGCCGGACCACTGCGGCCGACGTTTCATCGCACGAGGTTTCGATGCCGAGTACGCGCACGCTAGCGGCCTCCGGGAAGCAGGCGTGCCACCCGCGCGGCATTGTCCGGTGTGTTCCAGTCCTTGGCGCCGAGGGTGACCCAGGCGACCCGGCCGCGCCGATCGACCAGCACGCTCGTCGGCATCCCCACCACGCGGTAGGCAGCCTGGATTCCCCCGCTCTTGTCGTGCAGGATATCGAACGAGACCCCAAGCCGATGGGCAAACGCCAGAACGGGCGCGGTATCGGAATCGTCGATGCTCACCGCGGCGACGCGAAATCCGCGACTCCGGTACCGTTGGTAGAGTTGCTCCAGCGAGGGCATCTCGCGCAGGCACGGCGCGCACCATGTCGCCCAGATGTTGATCAGCGTCACATGTCCCGCGTATGTCGTGCGGAGTCCGATGGTGTCGCCGAGGGCGGCGCGCTCCACGCGGTAGTCGGGGACGCGCTCCCCCACGTCGACGCCTTCGCGCGGCGAGACGCTCCGCACCAGCAGCCAGGTCCCCAGGCCGAGCAGCACGGCGATGAGGCCGGTGGCAACCCAGCTCCGGCGCACCACGGCATTCACGCTCAGTTCGCGGGGGTCGCGAGCAGCTGTTCGATGAGCCGGTGGTTCTCGGGGGAGTTCCATGGTGCTGCCCGCTGTGCGATCCGGACGATGTGCCCGCCCTTGTCGACCAGGAAGCTTTCCGGGACGCCGGTGGTCTGATAGCGATCCTCGGTCTCGCCGCTCGGATCGTACAGCACATCGAAACTGATGTGGTAATCGTGGACGAACTTCCGGACGACGTCGATCGGGGCACGGTCGACGCTCACGGCGGCAATGCGGAAGCCCTTGGGACCGAGCGCGTGGTACAGCGAGTCCATCGCCGGCATTTCCGCGCGGCACGGAATGCAGTACGTCGCCCAGACGTTTACCAGGGTCACCACACCGCGGTACTTCGCACGCAAGGTCGTAGTCTGATTGGTACTCAGATCCATCGCGGAAAAGTCAGGTGCTCGCGTGCCCACTTCGATGGGTCGTGCCGTGGAATGCGCCAGCGCCCATGCGCCACCGCCCACGAGCACCATGGTGGCGACGATCACCCTGGACCGGACGGAAAAGTTCATACGCGAGTCAGGCAGGCGCGCTTGAGCGCGCGGATCGCTTCGGCGGGGTCCGGCTGTCCGAAGACGCCGGTGCCGACGACGAAGGTGTCGGCACCCGCGCCGTGGGCGTCGGCGATCGTGGCCACGGTGATGCCGCCGTCCACCTCGAGGGTGGCCCGGACATTCCAGTCGTTCATCATCGCGCGCACCCGCGCGATCTTGCCGCTGGCGGCCGGGAGATACGACTGTCCGCCGAACCCGGGGTTGACGGTCATCACGAGTACCACGTCGAGATCATCCGCCACGTCGAGGAGGATGCCGGCTGAGGTCGCCGGATTCAGCGCCAATCCCGCGCGCATGCCGCGTTCGCGCACCATCGCGAGCTGCCGCTGCACGTGAATGGTGGCTTCGGGATGAAAAGTGAAGTTGGTCGCTCCGATGGAGGCGTACTCCTCGATGTACAGTTCCGGCCGTTCGACCATCAGGTGCACGTCGAGCGGAAGATCGGTCAGCCGGCGCAGGGCACGCAGCACCGGGGCGCCGAACGAGAGATTGGGAACGAAGTGGCCGTCCATGACGTCAACATGGATCCACTCAGCGCCTCCGGCTGCCGCTTCGGAAACCTGCTCGCCGAGCCGGCCGAGATCGGCGTTGAGCACGCTCGGTGCGATGCGCACCGTCACGGCGTGGTACCGGTCACGGTCAGGTCCACCGCACTCTCCCTGGTAACCAATTCCCCGGGTGCCGGACGTTGCGCGAGCACCGTTCCCGCCTTCCCCTCCAACCGCTGATCGACGGTACCGACGCGCAGCCAGGCAGCGTCCAGTCGATCGCGCGCCGCGGCCAGTGTCAGTCCCGTCAAGTCGGGCACCGCTACTGACGCCGGACCGCTGCTGATCGTCACGCGTACCGTGTCGCCCGAGCGCGCAGCTGTGCCCGCCGGAGGGACCGTGCTGACCACGGTGCCGAACTCGGCATCGGTTCGCGCGGTATCGACCCGCGCCACCCTGAGTCCGGCGGCCTCGATTACCTCGCGCGCCAGTCCGATATCAAGATCGGCCACACTCGGCACGGAAACCAGAGGGGCGCCGGAGCTGATCCCGAGCTTCACGATGGCTCCCTGCGGGAGCACGGTCTCGGCCACCGGCGACTGCCAGCTCACGGTGCCTGCGGGAGTGAGCGGGTCGGGGACCGTGTCGGCGAGGCGGACTCGCAGTCCGGCCTTCCCCAGTTCCGCGACGGCGGCTTCGGCGGCCGCACCATGTAGCGCCGGCACGGCGATCTCGCGTGCGATCATCGGGGCCGGGAAGATGGCACAGGTCACGACGTATCCCGCAGCGGCCGCGGCCGCAATCACGCCGAGCACCACGAGAGTGCGGCGGGCGACGCGTCCGGCGCTCATGCCCGGCGCACCAGGCGCGCGGCGAAGGCGCCGTCCAGTCCGTCACGCTGCGGCAGGGTCAGCAGATCGCCGTCCGGTGTCAGGATGTCGCCGGGGAAGGCACGAGGTGGCTCCCGGCGGAAGCCGGGGTGCCGGTTCAGGAACCCGGCCACCTGCATCTCGTTTTCCTCCGGTTCGAGCGAACACGTGGCGTAACATAGTACGCCGCCGGGTGCGATCCGCGCGGCTGCGGCGTCGAGGAGAACGCGTTGCTCGCCGGCGAGCTGCATCAGCGCCTCGGGGGTCACCCGGAGTCGTGCGTCGGGATGCCGGGCGAATGTCCCGGTGCCAAGACAGGGCGCATCGAGCAGGTAGCCGGTGACCGGGCGCACGGGCGGATGCGCCGCGTCGGCGACGACCGGCCATTCGTTGCCGTGTCCGGCTCGCGCGATGTTCTCCTTCAGGCGCCCCACGCGGCGTCGCGACACGTCGGCGGCGACGACACCCCTCACGGCTCCGCCGATACCGATCGTCTTCCCGCCGGGGGCCGCGCAGGCATCGTATACCACGGCGTCCGCTGGAAACTCGGCGAAGCGGACCACGAGCGCCTGCGCCGGGTCCTGGACCACGAATTCGCCGGTATCGAATCCGGGCAGACGGTCTGGGCGACGTTCGGTAACAACGGTGCCCGCGCCGAATGGCGCCGGGGTGCTCGGTATCTCGTGCTCGTCGAGAAGTTCCTCGAGGTCGAGATTGGTGCCACGAGTTGGCTGCAGGATCAGGCGCGGGTGCGAGTTGTTCCAGTGCAGGAGCTGCTCGGTCTGGCGAGTACCGAAACGCGCCAGCCATCGTGTCACCAGCCACGCCGGGTGCGACCAGAGCTGAGCGAGCCGCGCCGCGGCTGCCGCGTCGGCGAGGTCCGGTTCGTCGGTTGACGTCGGGACAGTGGCGATCTCGCGCGGCAGCTCCGCGACGCGGCGAAGCACCGCATTGGTGAAGCCGCTGACCCGCTCGCCGACCCGCTCGCGTGCCAGCGCAACACTGGTTGCCACGGCCGCGTGTGGCGGGACGCGATCGAGCAAGCGCAATTGATAAGCGCCAACGCGCAGCACGTCGAGGAGCGGGGGTGACACCGATCCCAGCCCGCGAGGAACGAATCGCGTGATCAGGGCGTCGAGAGACCGGGAATGGCGCAGCACGCCGGCCGCGAGCTCGTGAGTGAGCCGGCGGTCGGCATCCGGCAGCTGGTGCAGCTCGCGTTCGAGCGCCACGTCGAACGGTACACCTCGACGGATCGCGGCGAGTACGGTGAGTGCCGCGCGACGTGGGGCAAGCCCGGTGTCGTTCAGTCGAGCATTCCCTCCGACGGGGTCGATGGTACCGCGACCTCGCGGCGCGGCATGCGTCCGGCGCGATATGCCGCGCGCCCAGCTGCAACGGCAAGCCGCATGGCCGACGCCATCGCGACCGGGTCGCGCGCCTCCGCCAGGGCGGTGTTCATCAGGATGCCATCGACGCCCTGTTCCATGACCAGACACGCGTCCGATGCGGTGCCCACCCCGGCATCGACGATGACCGGCACCGTGAGCCGCGACTTGATCGTGCGAATGAAATAGGGATTGAGCAGCCCGAGCCCCGAACCGATCGGCGAGGCGAGCGGCATGACCGCGACCGCGCCGGCGGCTTCGAGCCGAAGTGCCGTGACCAGGTCGTCGTTGGTGTACGCCAGGACCTTGAATCCTTCGGCGGCGAGTTCGGCGGTCGCTTCGAGCAGGCCGGCGACGTCGGGGAGCAGGGTTTCCTTGTCGCCGATGACCTCCAGCTTGACCC
>JBOHRY010000284.1:0-3556 GCA_050732955.1 Gemmatimonadales bacterium
GTGCACCAGGCCGAGCGCGTGGGCGTGCCCCAAAGCGGACAGCGCCTCGCGCAGCAGCCTCAGCACATCTTCGATCGGGACCGGCCCCTCGGCATCGACCAGCTGGCCGAGGTTCGGACCGTCGACAATCTCCATGGTGTACCAGAGCAGTCCTGACCGTCCGGCGATGTCGTAGATGTTGACGATATTCGGATGGGTCAGTCGCGCGGCGAGCTGCGCCTCGCGGCGGAATCGCTCCACGGTCGCGGCGTCCTGCGTCAGGTGCGGATGCAGCACCTTGAGCGCGACCTCGCGCTAGAGGTGCAGGTCGCGGACCCGATAGACGCGCCCGAATCCGCCCTGTCCCAGCGGTCCCAGCAATTCGTAATCGTCGCCGAGTGCCCGGCGCAGGCGTGCTTCCCAGTGCGGACCTTCGCCGAGGTCGCCAGGAAGCGGCGTGAGACTGATGCCGGCCGATTCGAAGGCGCCCGCTTCGTTGGCGAAATCCTCGAGCATTTCGATGGCCGTGAGATAGTTGTGCCGCGAGTCCGGTTCGAGCGCGCGCAGGATCACGCGTTCCAGCGCGGCCGGCACGATCGACCGGATGGCGCGGGGAGGCACAAGCTGGCTGGCATCGAGCGGTGGCACCGTCGCGGTAACGGCGTAGTACAGGATGGCGCCGGCGGTATAAATGTCGCTCGTCGGATTGCCCGGGCTTCCGTTCCGCACGTCTGGCGCGAGAAACGACAGTCCGCTCGGCGTTTCACCCGGCGGAATCTCCGGCAAGGTGAGGTTGCAGAATCGGAGATCGGTAACACAACCACGTCCCGAAAGCGTGATCAGGATTCCGGATGGGACGATGCGGCGCACGATGATGCCGCGTGCGTGTGCGTGCTCGAGCGCACCGAGAAGATCGCGCGCCAGGACATGCACGGCGGGAATCGGCCGCGGGCCGCGATGCACCGCGTCGGCGAGGCTTTCGCCTTCGATCCAGTTGCCGACCCGGTACGACACGTCACCGACGACGCCGGCTTCGTACACGTGGCGTATGGCCGGGTGATCCAGCCGGCCAAGCGCTTCGGCTTCGCGCACGAACCAGCGGCGGAGTGCGTCGCTCGCGTCGACATTGACGCGGATCGATACATCGCGCTTGAGCAGCAGATCGTGCCCGAGGAAGAGCATCCGCTCGGCGGACGCGGCGATCGGCCGGTCGATGCGGAAGCGAGGCGGGAGTGCTGCTTCCACGCGCTGCAGCGTGACTTCAGGAATCGTGACGGCCATGCGGAAAGATAAGTCAGTGGTCGTCTGTGAGCGCGCTCTCGAGACGCGTTTTCAAGCCGTGCAATTCGGACTTCATGCCGCGCGTATGCCAGTCGGATCGGCGATCCAGCGCGGCGAGAATGTCGTCGTAGCAGCCGAGTTCCGCCGTCGTCGCCGGCAGGCCGTTGGAGGCGAGATACTCGCTCCCGAGGCGCTCCAGGACGGCCAATGCCGTGCCACATTGATGAATCTCGTCGGCGCAGCAGATGTCCAGCGCGCGCGGCGTCATCACCAGCAGGTGATTGAGCAGTTCGCGCTTGCGATGCATCCATGCCTGGGGACCGCCGCGTCCTTGGTACGGGATTTCCGTGGCTTCGCGCGCCAGCATGAGGACCGTCACCCCGAACTTGTCCTCGATCATGTCGCCGATCTCGAGCAGTCGTGCGCGTGGCGTGACCTCCAGTACATGGTGGAGAATGCCCGCCACCAGCGTGACCTCGTCCGCGCCGTGACGCGCCAGAATCACGGCGACGTTGGCGGGGTGCGCCAGGAACGACATGGCGCCCTCCACCGGCGCGTACGGAGCGCGGTACTTGGCCGCGAAGGCGAAGGCGTGATTGATGTCGTCGCTATAACCATTCATGGCGATCTCACGCGATGCCGAGGAGCTTGTGCGTCTGAAGCGACAACGACCAGCGCGGATGCGCAAGGCAATATGCCACCGCCGCCCGGGTGTTGGCGTCGCGATCCGGACCATCCATCGGCTGCAGGAGGAAGTGCCGGAAGTCGAGATCACCAAACAGATCCGGTGGCGCTGCAGGCTGTGGATACACGAGCTTGAGTTCATCGCCGGTCGTCTGCGCCAGCTGGGTTCCCGCCTTGGGCGAGATGCAGATCCAGTCGATGCCGGCAGGCATCGGCAGCGTCCCGTTGGACTCGACAGCGATCTCGAACGCGCGGGCATGCAGCTCGGCAATCAGCGCATCATCCAGTTGCAGGGTCGGCTCCCCCCCGGTGCACACCACGAACCGCCGGCCATCCGAGGCATCGTGGGCGGGCCACGCCGCGAGAATCGCATCGGCCAGCGCCGGCGCGCCGGCAAACTTGCCGCCGCCGGGACCGTCGGTGCCGACGAAATCGGTGTCGCAGAACTGGCACACCGCCGTGCGGCGATCGGCTTCACGCCCCGACCAGAGGTTGCAACCGGCGAAGCGGCAGAACACCGCGGGTCGGCCCGCCTGGCGTCCTTCGCCCTGCAGGGTGAAGTAGATCTCCTTCACAGCGTATGCCATCAGCAGGTCACGTATGGTGCAGGGTCGGGAATACCGCGCGACTCGAACGCCCGCAGGCGGATGGTGCACGCGTCGCAGCGCCCGCACGATCGTCCCTGCTCATCCAGATCGTAGCAACTGCGGGTCACGCCGAAATCGACGCCCAGTGACTGTCCGGTCACGATGATCTCGGCCTTGGTCATGCGCAGCAATGGTGCGCGAATGGTCAGGTCGGTGAGCCGGGTTCCGAGGCGGGCGGTGGCCTGGAAGGCGGCGATGAACGCCGGGCGGCAGTCGGGATAGCCGGAGTAGTCCACGGCGTTCACGCCGATGTAAACGTCGTGCGCATCGAGCACTTCGGCCCAGGCCAGCGCGTGACTCAGCAGGATGGTGTTGCGCGCCGGCACGTAGGTCGCCGGTATCCCGGCGCCGATCGTGGCGAGCGGCCGATCCTTCGGGATCGGTTGATCGGTAGTGAGCGCGGAACCGCCGACCGAGGCCAGATCGATCTCGAGGATCCGGTGATCGACCGCGCCGATCGCCCGGGCAATGCGGCTGGCCGCGTCGAGTTCGCCCGCGTGGCGCTGTCCGTAGCGAAACGAGAGCGCGTGGCAGGCGAAACCAGCCTGCACCGCAATCCCGAGACAGGTCGCCGAATCCATGCCTCCCGAGAGGAGGACGAGCGCCGGCGGCAGGACGTTGGCCATGGCCAAACGTAGCCCAGTGCGAACCGCCGGCGGGCGCCGCACACGGATCGGGCATCTCGCCGGCCCACCGGATGGTCGAGGCATTCCGGCACCCGCGAACTCCATTACACTTGTACCCTCGCATCGACCCGCAGGAGCAGCTGATGGCCGTGACCGCCCCGCCCGGAACCACAACGCCGACCGCCGAAAGCTCGCCGAAGTGGACGCTCCGCGATGCCGAAAAGCTCTACAACATGCGCGGGTGGGGACTGGGGTATTTCCGGATCAACGACGAGGGTCACGTCACGGTGCATCCGGACGGGACCACCGGCCACGGGATCGATCTCTATCACATTGCCA
>JBOHRY010000285.1:0-7124 GCA_050732955.1 Gemmatimonadales bacterium
CGGCTCCTCGACGTGCGCCATCACCGGTGTGACGCAGGGTAGTGCCGTCATCACCGCGTCGACGACCGTCGGCGGACAGACCCTGACCCAGACGGTGTCGGTCACCATCGGCCAGGGCGCATCGATCTCGATCGCCAGCGTGACGTCGGGTGCCACCGCGGGTGTGGTGGGGACAGGCTGCGCCGGTGTGGTTGGCGCTCCGGTCATCCTGACCAACACCAACTGCCAGATCGACGTCAACCTCAACTTCTCTCCTGGCATCCAGCGGATCGACTCGATCACCGTCTGGTTCCAGCAGGGTACCGCGATCAAGAAGCTGGCCCGCCAGTTCTACGGCGGCACCGTTCCGGCCGGTGGCGTCGTGACGCTGCAGGTCAACACTGCCAACTTCACGAAGGTCCCCGCTACGGGCACTGCGACCGTCGACCTCTGGAATGGTCCGACGACCCTCATCGCCCAGGTCTGGCCGACGGTCGGTACCGGCGGTTCGGCGATCAACTGTCAGATCGGCGGCGGCAATGCCGATCCGACGTGCAGCAACCTCAGCATGATCCTCACGAATGCCGACGGCTGGGCTGCTGATATCAGCAAGTGCGACAGCGTCATCGCCAACGGCGTCGCCTGTGCACCCGCCAACCCGGCGGCCCGCACCGGTGGTTTCGCAGTCAACGCGGGCGGCGCATTCCCCGGCACGACCTATTGGGGTGGCCCGACTCCGAGCGGCCAGATCACCGGCGAGCTCTACGCGGTGGTGTACAATGACAACCCGGGCAGTCCTGCGGGATCGGCGCTCAACCGCTGCAACAACGCGCTCGGCGACGGCACCGGCTGCATCACCAGTGTGAACTGGTCGCTCGGCTCGGTCTTCGCCAACTGCGGGCCAGCCGCGCTCAACACCCAGATTCCGGCGCCCGCGAGCGGTCCGTTCTTCCGGGAAGTACTGGGCACTGGTGCCAACGCAACCAACGCGTGCTCAAACTACGAGAATATCGGAATCCGTCGCGACAACGTCGTCGTCTTCGGCACCGCGCTGGACGCGTTCAATAATGCGTTTCCGGTCGGCAAGCTGATTCCGAACACCGTGGTTTTCGGCGCCACGCCGGATTCGCTGCGGTTTGACTACAAGGGACCGGCGAACGTTCAGCGTCCGACGGGCCAGGGCTGGGAGGAACAGCACTGGGTCAACGCCAACTGGCAGTTCAACCACGACGGCACGCTGGTCGTGGATAACGGTGTTGGTCCGGCAACTTCGAGCTGGCAGGCCTTCGTTGGTCCGGCCTTCACCACGGTCATCACGACTGGTGCCGATCTGGCGGAGACGAACACCAACACGAGCGATGGGTACAACGCGCGCGCCTCGGCCGCTGACCTGCTCGGTAACGCATCCAACTCGGCGGTCAACACGACATTCGGCGTCGACAAGACCGCGCCGGCGCTGCGGTACAGCGCCCTCGCGGCCCCGTCGCTGTACGCCGCGATCTACACCAGCGGCGGTGCGCCGGCACTCCTCGATTCGACGACGTACAACGCCATTCAGGGTCTCTACGGCGCCAACGTGGTCACGGCCGGAGCCCAGGATCTCTTCCTGGCTGCCGCAGCCGGAACCAACGACTCGTTCCGCGTGGAAGCGCTCGATTCCCGTTCGGGCCTCTTCCGCGGCATCGAGACAGTCAATGACTTCGCGCAGGGCGGCGCCACGGGTACCACCACGACGCCGTTGAGCGTGGATTTCACCATCCTTGATGCGCCGTCCGCGACGACCGGCTTCCTGCCGGCAACGATCGACGGCTGGCTGCCACTGCACGCCGAACACGTCACCGACGGCTTGACGTCGGCTGGCTATTTCACCACCACCGCGTACGTGGTCGACAAGGCCGGTAACGCATCGGGCTGCCCGGTTACCCGCGCAACCGACGGCGTTGATGGAGCGGCCTGCACCGCTTCTGCAGCTGGCGGCGGCAACCTCTTCGCGCGTCGCACGCTGGCGCTCGATCCGGGTCAGCCGGCGGTCACTGGCGTGAGCCCGAACAACAACTACGCGGGCAACTTGCCGGTCACCTTCACGCTTGGCTCGCAGAACGATCTTGAAGTGATCGATGCCAAGCTGCGTCTGCTCTACCCGAACCTGACCGAGGGCGACCCGGCCGGTACCATTCCGGCTGCTGGAAGCGGCGGTCTGGTCTGGACGTATGCATTGAGCAACACCGTGCTTGCTTCGTCGCCGAATGGCAACACATTCGCCGGCCCGGCTTCAGGCTCGGGAGCGAACATCGGCTACTTCCTGCCGATTGCCAGCCGGTTCGATGCCAGCATCATCAACCCGTCGATCACGCCGCTTGTGCTCGACATGTTCACGGACAACATCCAGGAAACCTGCACCGGTGTTGAGCCGGCGGCGGGTACAGCGACGGGGCCGACCGCGAGCTGCGGCACGGCAACGGCGATGTTCGTCGGCGATCCGATTCCGACCGTTGACGTTCCGCTCACCATTCCGACCAACGTCGGCGTGCAGGTCCGCGATGTCTTTGGTTCGTGGATCTTCAACACCAGCGCGAGCGCTGTGACGGGTGTCTCGGGCGAGTTCGTCTCGCCGATCCTCTCGGCCACGGTTCAGACGCCGGTTACGACGTTCGGTGTGTCGTACTACGATCCAACCCTCGGCCAGAGCTGTCCGGCCGGCGGTCAGGTGCAGCCGGCTGGTTCGCCGACCTGCGTCACGGGCAACAGCAGCATCAACTTCCGGGCGGATAACTTCCTCAGCTCGGGATCGACCAAGGTGTTCCGTGCGGTCGAGGCTCTCAGCCGTTCGCTGCCGATCTTCACGCGCGTGGATCTGTTCGGCCTGAATGCCCAGCAGCAGTGGGTGTTCATCGCCCGGATCGTCGTGCCGAATCCGGTGTCGGTCGGCGCTGCCTGCCCGGCCACCACTCCCACCTCGACGGGAGTTGTTGGTTGCGACAACGGTCTCGAGCGCTACTGGCTGTACACGTTCACCAGCGTGCCCGGTGCGCCGTTCACGCAATACCGCGCCATCGGTGTAGATGCCAATGGTTCGGGCCTCGCTTCGACGATCCACAACTGATCGCCTGAAGCAGGCGGTACCAGCAAAAACCAGCGGCCCCGGGAAACCGGGGCCGTTTGGTTTTTCATCTTCGAAGGTGTCGTTCGAAGTGCGGCGCCGTCAGCCGGTCAGTAGCACTTCACCTCGATCATGACCGGCGCCGAGCGGGAGGTAAACGGATAGCTGACGTGGACCTGCTCGGTGACCTCGCGCTGCACCCCCCGCACCGTGTCAGCCCACTCGTCGGGTGCCAGCCTGGCCCTGGCAATGCTGTCTGGTCCTGGCGGGGGAACGGTGAGCTCTTGCAGCGGTCCGTAGGTGCTGTCGCCGCGTTCCCAGCGGTACTGAATCACACCGCTCACTCCGCGGACAGCCAGGGCCCCTTCTGCATGTGGACGGAGCGGGCACGCGGGCTGCAGCCCGCGGACGCCCAGTACCGTGGCGGTGACGCTGGAGACATTGATCATCTGCCCCGATTGGGGCTCGATCGGCGCCAGAGGCTTGACGCCCGATCCGGACGAGGAATTGCAGCCCACGGTTGCCGCGAAAGCCGAGGCGGCGATCACGAGATGACGATGCACGGACTCTCCAGTCGGGTTCGGGCGATCTACTTCTTTCCCATCGCCTTGAACGTGAGGATCTTGCCGAGTTCGACGCCTGGCTGATCGAACGGATTGACGTCGTACCACACTCCGGCATAACCCGCCGCGAGCTCGAAGAACATCAGCAATTCGCCGAGATGATAGGCATCGACGGTGTCGATCTCGATCGTCATCGACATCCGTCCCTGACTGCGGAGTGCCTCGCGGGTGGCCACCAGTTCCGCGTCGAGCAGGCCGCCAAGTGTCTTCCCGGGAAGGTAGTTCAGCTCGGGTGCCAGGCCATCGCGCGCCGGGATCGGCAGCTGCTCGACGGTGTCGCGCACCCGGATGAAGGTGATGGTCTTGTCGAACGGTCCCTCGATGAAGAGCTGGACCTGCGAGTGCTGATCGGTTGTCCCGACCGCGCCGACCGGCGTCGGGCCGCGAAATACTTCCCGGCCGCTCCGGTCGTGCTTCTTCCCGAGGCTCTCGGCCCAGAGCTGCCGGTACCATTCGGCGAACTCGCGGAGCCGGTCGCTGTACGGCATGACGACCTGCACGTTCGCGGCGCGTGACGCCTGTGCCTGCCACTGCCATGCGGCGTATCGTGCGGCGTCGTTGGCGGTGAGTTCCTGGATGCTGGCCGCCGCCGCGGCGGCGCGAGCTCCTGCCAGCAGCTGGCTCACATCCATCCCCAGGAGCGCCGCGGGGACCAGTCCGACGGCTGTCAGCACCGAGTAGCGGCCACCGACGTCAGGCGGGACGTCGAACGCCGTGATCTGTTCGGCCCGGGCGATCGCGCGCAACGCCCCCTTTTCCGGATCGGTGGTGATCACCAGCTGCGGGCGCGAGTCGCCCACCGAATCTTCCAGCCATCGCCGCACGATCAGGTACTGAGCCAGCGTTTCCGCCGTGCCACCCGACTTGGAGATCACGTCGACCAGCGTCCGTCGCGGATCGAGCCGCGAGAGCGTCTGTTGCACCGTGACCGGATCGACATTCTCCAGCACGGTGAGCGTCGGTTCACCGTTGCGCGCGGCGGCGCCGAGCTCATTCCACGCCGGACCCTTGAGCGCGCTCACGAGCGCCTTGGTACCGAGTGCGGACCCTCCGATGCCAAGCACGAGCACATGGTCGAAGCGGCCGGCGAGCGTGCCGCGCCACTCCGCGAGCCGGCGTTCCAGCGCCGGCTGATCGCCCAGCGTCACGAAACCATAGTCGCCGCCCGCCGTGAGCCGGTCCACCGTGGCGCGGACCTCGGCGAATCGCGCGGCAATGGTGCCGCGAAGCGCAGGATCCAGTCCGTGGACGCCGTCCAGCGCGTCGCGGAACATGTAGCGATCATCGAAGTGCAGGGTCATCTGTCGATCTCCACGGTGAGTCCGTCGTAGCCCGGCTCGACACCCGGCGGCAGCCGGTCAAGCAGCTCCTGGTGTCCGGTCTCGTGAGTGAGGTGGGTCAGCACGGTGCGTCGTGCGCCGATGGTTCGCGCCGTCCCGATCGCCTCGTCGATGGACAGATGCGTCGGATGGGCGCGCCACCAGAGTGCGTTGAGCACCAGCACGTCGATGCCGGCAAGCTGTTGCGCCGCCGTCGGTCCGACCCGCTTGACATCCGTGACGTATCCGAGCTTGCCGATGCGATAGCCGAACACGGTCATCGACCCATGCTCGAACGCCAGCGGCACGACCGGCATGCCGGCGATCGTCGCGGTCACGTCCGGCGCGAGCGGCGTCAGCGTCAGCGACGGCTTGGAGGTCCCCGGCGGCGGGACCACCTCCGGGTCGAAGATGTACCGGAACGAGTCGTGGAGGTGCGAGATCGTTGACGCCGGTCCGTACAGCGGCAGCGGCGCATGATTCAGCAGCGAAAAACTTCGCAGGTCGTCGATGCCGTGCACATGGTCGGCATGCTCGTGCGTGTAGAGCACGGCGTCGAGATGACGTACGCCGGCACGCAGCACCTGCAGGCGCAGCTCCGGCGGCGTGTCGATCAGCAGCGCGGATCCGTTGGATTCGACCAGCGCGCTGGTGCGGCTGCGTCGATCGCGCGGGTCACTCGACTGACACACTCGGCACTCGCACCCAATCTGGGGAACTCCCATCGAGGTCCCTGTGCCGAGCAGGGTGAGGCGCATCGCCTAGAGCGTCTCGACCTTGAGCAGGTTGGTGGTTCCCGGAATGTCGAACGGCACGCCGCACGTCACGACGATGCGTGATCCCTCGACGGCGAGTTCCCGCGCCAGGATTTCCGTTCGCGCGATGGTCCACATCGGGTCGTAGTGCTTGAGATGCGGCATCAGGACGGGGATGACTCCCCAGGCCAGGCCGAGTTGCCGGTAGGTCTCCGGTTCGGAGGTCAGGGCAAGGATCGGGACCCTGGGCCGGTACGACGACACCGTGCGGGCGGTGAAGCCGCTCGACGTGAAACAGACGATCACCGGCGCGCCGAGCAGATCGGCCGCGGCCGACACGGCGACGGCGATGGCATCCTCTGTAGGCGTGTCGCCTTCCGTGGTGCGTGAGAAGTGCGACGGCGGGATCTGCCAGCGGCGGCGTTCGCCTTCGCCGGGGCGGTGGCGATGACTCTCGACTTCACGGGCAATGCGGTCCATCGCGAGCACCGCTTCGCGCGGGTACTGCCCAACGGCGGTCTCCGCCGAGAGCATCACCGCGTCGGTGCCGTCGAGGATCGCGTTGGCGACGTCCGAGACTTCGGCGCGGGTGGGACGGGGATTGGATACCATCGATTCGAGCATCTGCGTCGCCGTGATCACCGGCTTGCCGTGCCGGTTGGCGCGCTGGATCAGGCGCTTCTGCACCAGCGGCACCGCCTCGAACGGCAATTCCACGCCGAGATCGCCGCGCGCGACCATCATCGCGTCGGAGGCCTCGAGGATGCCATCGAGGTTGGTCAGAGCGGTGTCCTTCTCGATCTTGGCGATCAGTCGCACTGTCTTCGGTACGAGGCGCCGCAGGTCCTGGATATCCTCGGGTCGGCGCACGAACGAGACACCGATGAACTCGACACCCAGCGCCACGACTCGCGCGACCTCTTCGCAATCGTGTTCGGTGACGGCCGGCGCGCTGACCATCGAACCCGGCAGGTTCATCCCCTTGTTCGACTTGAGCAATCCGCCGTACACGACGCGGCCTTCCACGCGGTCGCCGCGTACAGCCGTGACCTCGACGGAAAGCAGTCCGTCGTCGATCAGGATCTTCGAGCCGGGGAGGACGTCACCAGCGAGCTCGGCGTACGTTGTCGGGATATCGCCGTCCTCGGCCGACGCTTCGGGAACGAATTGCACCACTTGTCCGGTGGCGAGCGTCATCGGCGCCGCCAGCGTTCCGACGCGAATGCGTGGTCCGTGCAAGTCCACCAGGATCCCGGTCGGGACTTGCCGCTGATCCCGGATGTCGTGAATGAGACGGATCCAGCGCTCGCGGCCTTCCGGTGTGCCATGCGACGCATTGACCCTGATG
>JBOHRY010000286.1:0-7694 GCA_050732955.1 Gemmatimonadales bacterium
CGTTTCACTTTTCACCGCACTGCCCGCGCCGCCTGCACCGCTCCGCCTACCGCATATACCGTCTATCCTCTATCGTCTATCCTCTATCGTTCATCGTCCATCGTTTCTTTCGCCGGGATCTGTTGAATGCTTCGTTGCCGTCTTCTCACGCTCGCCACGCTGGTGGGCATCGCCGCAGCTCCGCGTCTTTCCGCGCAGACCTTCCCGACCAACGATCCGGTCATCGAGCGGATCTATGCGATCGGGATGGACAGCACCCATCTCTACGCCGAAGCGCATTCGCTCTTCGATTCGCTCGGACCGCGCCTCATGGGCACGCCCAACATCAAGCGCGCCCAGGATTGGCTCACCGGGATGTACAAGTCGTGGGGAATCGACGCGAAAGAGGAGCAGTACGGCACCTGGCGCGGCTGGATTCGCGGTTACTCGCACATCGACCTCGTCGAACCGCGCGTCCGATCGCTCGAGGGACAGATGGTGGGCTATTCGCCGGGAACCAACGGCAAGGCCGTCACGCTCTCCACCATCATCCTGCCGCAGTTTGCCGACAGCAATGAATTCGTGAAGTGGTTGCCGCAGGCCAAAGGGAAGCTGGTCATGATCTCGGCGGCACTGCCGACCTGCCGTACCCAGGAACAGTGGAACGTCTTCGGCACGCCGGAATCGGTCAAGCAGCTGGCGGTTGATGTCGCTGCGGCGCGTGCCGGATGGACCGGCCGCAACGTTCGTGGCACCGGTTACTCTGCAGCGCTCGGCGGCGGCGAACTCGGCGTGCGTCTCGAACAGGGGGGCGCCGCTGGAATCATCACCTCGCGACCCAAGCTCACGCTGAACTCGGCCGCTCCGGCCGGTGCACTTGGCGGCGGGCGAGGCGGTCGAGGTGGTGGGGGCGGGGGAGGCCGAGGCGGGGCCCCCAATGCCACGGTGCCGATCATTCTCAACCTGGCCAATGGTACGGCGAGTGTGGATTCCGTGGCGCTCCGCGCAGCTCTCGCGGCTGCCGGTGGTCGCGGTCGCGGCAGTATCGGCGGGTACGGCGCGATGGAAGTGTTCGAGACCTACAACACGAAGACTCCGGCGATCGCGCTGAACTGCGAGGATTACGGACTGGTCTTCCGCCTCACCGAGCATCACGACAATCCCAGGATCCGGCTCGACCTGCAGGGCAAGCTGCTCGGCGAACAGCCGGTGTTCAACGTCGTCGCGATGGTCAAGGGCAGCGAGAAGCCCGATGAATACGTGGTACTCTCGTCGCACTTCGACTCGTGGGATGGCTCGTCCGGCGCGACCGACAACGGCACCGGCACCCTCACCATGCTCGAGGCGATGCGCATCCTGCGCCAGGTCTACCCGCATCCCAAGCGCACCATCATCGCCTGGCACTGGAGCGGCGAAGAGGAAGGCGAAGTCGGCTCCAAGGCCTTCACCGAGGACCATCCTGAGGTGATCAAAGGCCTGCAGGATGTCTTCAACCAGGACAACGGCACGGGCCGGATACAGCGTGTCGGTGGTGGCGGGATGGTGCACGGACCCGAACACATCAACATGTGGCTGAGCAAGGTGCCGGCCGAATGGAGCACGGCGCTCGGAACGGTCACTGTCGGCGGACCGGCAGGCGGCGGCAGCGACGATTACTCGTTCACCTGCTACGGCGTCCCGACGTCCGGGCTCAACGCACTCGGCTGGGACTATGGCACGTTGACCTGGCATACCGAGCGGGACACCTACGACAAGGTCGTCTTCGACGACCTCAGGTTCAATGCGACGCTCACCGCCATGCTGGCCTACGAGGCGTCGGAAGATCCGACCATGATTCCGCACGAGAAGATCGACCTGGCCACCGCGCCGCAACCCGCCGCCTTCGGCGGGCGCGGCGGCGCACGGACCTGGCCGACATGCGAGAAGGCGCCAAGAAAGACGCAGCCTCGACTCAAGTAGTAAAGACAGAGAGAAGAGAGAACGGAAAAGAGAGAAGTGGGAGAGAAGATGCACGAGAGAAGTTGGATCGCTTCTATCGTCTCTCTTCTCTCCCACGTCTCTCTTTTCCCTTCTCACTTCTCTCTTGTGGTAATATGACGTCTTCCGTCCGTCGCTGGCTCTCGCTCACCCTGAACGTTGCGTTGTTTGGGGTCGCGGCTTTGGTGATGCGGAAGATTCTCACCGAATATCCGCTCGCCGAGATCGTTCGTTCCCTTCATCACATCGGCTGGCAGTTCATCTGGCTCAGCGTCGCCCTCACGACGCTCGGCTATGCGGCGCTGGTGGGCTACGACTACATCTCGTTGCGCCTGGCGCGCCACCCGATCGCGCTCCGCGACATGTGGCGCGCGTCGTTTGTGAGCCAGGCGATGCAGAACAGCTCGCCGATGGCGGTGATTGCGGGCGGCGGCCTGCGCTATCGCCTCTTTACCCGGCTCGGCGTGAGCGGTGCGGAGACCGCGGCGGTGGTCGCCGGAAACCTGATGACGTTCGTGCTGGGCCTGTTCGCGGTCGCCGGCCTCTCCTTCGTGATCGCGCCGGTCTCGATCCCCGCGTCGCTCCACCTCCCGGTCAAGTCCGTTCGCACCGTCGGGGCGCTTTTCCTGGCTGCTGTCATCGCCGCGGTAATCCTGGCCGGCCGGAAAACCGGCACCATCAGGATCTGGCGCTGGAAGTTCGACCTTCCCAACCGGAAGACGCTGGGTGAACAGATCGGAGTTTCGGTGGCCGACTGGCTGCTGAGTTCTGCCGCACTGTATGTACTGATGCTCTCCGGCGGTCCGGTGCCGTTCGTGCGCTTTCTCAGCGCGTTCCTCATGGCGCAGATCGTGACCCAGGTCGTTCCGCTGCCAGGCGGTATCGGTGTGTTCGAAGCGGCGGTCCTCCTGATGCGACCACACCAGGTCACGGCGCCACTGGCCACCGCGGCGCTGCTGGTCTATCGCGTGGTGTATTACCTCGTCCCGCTCTTCGCGGCAACCGCCATCCTGGCGCTGGAAGCGTCGCAACGACATCGGCGCGATACTTCGCCGGCTGTTCGTATCGCTCGCGAGGTCATGCCGCATGTGTTCGCGGTCCTGACGTTCGTCGCCGGACTGGTACTGCTGGTGTTCAATACCCTGCCCGAGCGCTGGGCGGGATTCAGCTGGCTCGGTGACCTGCTGCGACTCGCGGTGATCGAATGTTCGCACTTCATCGGGTCATTGGTGGGAATGGGCCTGCTTCTCCTGGCGTTCGGACTGGAAAAGCGACTTCGCAGCGCCTTCAACCTCACCGTCGGGCTGTTGCTGCTTGGTATCCCCGCGGCGCTGTTGCGCGCGGTGGATCTGGTGAGCGCGTCGATTCTCGCCGTGCTGCTCCTCCTGCTGCTCGCCGCGCGAGGCGAATTCGACCGTACCATTCCGCTCAGCGAGGAGCCGCTGCAGGCAGGGTGGCTGGTTGCCGTGCTGGTGGCCGTGGCGGGGATCGGCTGGTTCGGCATCTACGTGCAGGTGAGCCATCAGTACACGTCGAGTCTCTGGTGGCGATTCGCGCTCGATCAGGACGCGCCACGCACGCTGCGCGTGACGATCAGCGTATTGATGGCGGCACTGATCTTCTTTGGCGCCCGCCTGGTCAGTCGCGCCCGGCGGAGACGGCGTTCGCCGAAGCAGGCGTCGGCGGCTCACGGGAGAACACGAGGGCGAGCAGCACGGCACCGATAATGACACCGGCATCGGCGACATTGAACGTCCAGAATCGGTGCCGAGCGAGCCCCAAGTCGATGAAATCGACCACACCGCCGCTCCAGCGCAGCCGGTCGATGAGATTCCCCAGGGCGCCGGCCGCGATCAATCCGAGCGCGATCCCTCGAGATCGTGCGTCCTCAGCGCTGACGAACTGCAGGCGCAATACCACGGCGATACCGATCACCGCGATGGCAGCGAACCCCCAGCGGGACCAGGGACCGAGGGAAAGATTCATCGCGGCGTCGCGGTTCAGCAGCAAGGTGAACCGGACGCCATTGCCGATCACCTGATGCGGGATGCCGATCGGCTGGAGTCTCGCATAGGCCAGCGACTTGCTGATGCGATCGGCCGCCAGCAGCGGGATCGCGCTGGCAAGGAAGGCCCGGGTCTTGGGTGCTCGCAGGCTCCCGGGCCAGGTCATGCTCAGGAAGGGATCGAACGACTTCCGTGTGCCGCTAGCAGCCGGTGCCACCCACGGGTACTTCGCGCGCCAGGACACGATTGGTGTCCGCCGCGGTCTTCGCCGAATCAAGCTTCGCGCGGCTCATGCTGGTAGTGCACCCATCCACCACCGGATTGGATTTCGAGTGACATCCAGCGACCAGCATTGCGCCGGTGGCGACGACGAGCAGCATCGCGCGGCCGGGTGTCAGCATCGTGCTCGACATGGGATTCTCCACTGTTCGATGTTCTCCCTGCGCCGTGCGAACAGGAGTTCACGAGTCCTCAGGGCTGATACGGAGCATAGCACCCCGGAGACGCAATGGGAGGCCCGGCCCGGATTCCTTACCGGGCGCTGGCATCTACGGCGAGCCGGTCGCCCCCCTATCGCCCTGAGTGGCAACGTCTTACCCCGAAGAACTCCGACGGAGCGGTTCATCAGGCTGGGCAGACGAGTGGAATGGCGCCGCGCCCCGGCTTGAGCATGATAACGACCGGGTCGCCTGGCAGACCCGGCCGGATGAAACGCAGCTGCAGCGTGAGCCCGTCGTCGGTGAGATTGCCATCGACGTGCAGCTGGTCGTCCGGCGAATGGTTGATGTTGCCGGTCTCGGTCAATGTGCGAGCATCGGCGGAGAATCGGCGGCTGGAATCGACCACGATCGGATCGAAGATGGCCAGGTCGCATGGCATGGCGAGCACGATGGAATCGCGGGTGGCGACCAGGGTCGCGTAGTCGCCGAACCATCTCCCGCTGAGCCGGTCTCCCGGTTCGAGCATCGAACTCTGGCAACCGGCCGCCAACAGAGCCAGCAGAACACCGCTCAGGCGTCGATGAGTATCCATATTTTCCAGGACCCGGGCGCGCGGCGCTGCGTCACCGCCGGATAGACTTGGACTTCAGTTCCGGTGGCTGCCGCGCTCACGTCGAGCCGCAGCGACCGATTCACTCACGCGCTTCGCCCGAGCAGTGATTTCGTCCCAGGCGCCCCGCTTGATCAGCGCCGGATCGAGCAGCGCCGCTGCCATGCTGACCGCAGCCGCGCCGGCGTGAATCCACTCTGCCGCATTCTCCAGCGTCATCCCGCCGGAGGGAATCATGCGCAGGAAGGGGAGCGGACCGAGAATATTGCGAAAGAAATCAGTGCCGACCGAACACGACGGATAGACCTTGATCAGCGAAGCACCCCGACGCCACGCCTGGAGGATCTCGGTCGGCGAGAAAGCGCCCGGCACGCAGACCACATCCCGATCGACACAAACGCGGATAACATCGGGCTCCAGCGTCGGACTCACCACGAATCGCGCGCCCGCATCGATCACCGCCGTGGCGGTCGCCGCATCGAGTACGGTACCGGCGCCGACCAGGCAGCCTGGAATCGCCGCGGCGGCCAGGTCCCGCACCGCCTCGAGCGCACCGGGTGTCGTCATGGTGACCTCGAACGAGCCGACACCACCGGCGACGACCGCTTCAGCCGCGCGCCGAAGCGGCACCGACTCGTTCATCCTCACCACGCCGACGACGCCGCTCCTGAGCAGGTGGGCGAGGTCCTCGGTAATCGTTCCAGGATCGGCGGAAATGGCGGTGGACATCGCGTTGCGCTCCATCGAATGGCGCCGGGAATCTCGGCCCGGACCCGTCGAACGGGTGAATTGCGAAGACAACGATAATGACGGCACGCGGAACCCCACCACCCCGTTGCAGGCTCGAACATCTGTCCAGCGAACCGCTCGGAACGTATCTTTTGAGAACCGGTTGTCGAGGCGTTGCATCGACTCCTCAGGTGCATGCATCGGTGCGATGAGGTCACGCCACGGAACCACCGGCTCCAGCGCATGAATCGCCCGGCATTCAGGACGTAAGCCTTTGTTTTCTAGCGTATTACCGGATGCCTGGCGGCGTGGCACCTCGGTTGCGATAGCTCCTGAACGGCGGCCCGCAGCGTTACGCGGCCGCGCCGGCACGAACTCCAGCGAAGGAAGAATGCATGTCTCGCGGCCGTAGCGGCTTTACCATCGTCGAACTGCTCGTCGTCATCCTGATCATCGGCATCCTGGTCAGCATTGCCATCCCGCGCTACTCCTCCACCAGGGATCGCGCACTCCTGGCAAGTGTCCGAGCCGATGTGCGCAACGCCGAGACATCCGAGGAAGCGTATTTCGTCGATGCAGGCCACTACGCGTCGCTCACGGAGCTGCAGACCTACACCAACTACAACACCGCGCCGGGCAACGCCGTCACCATCTCGGCCGGCACGTCCGGTTACACCGTCACCGCCAACAACGGTGCCATCAGCTCCGGCATTTCCAGTTGTCAGGTTCAGGTCGGCGCGGGGGCATCACCGACGGTGGACAGCCAGATCATCTGCCCGTGATCGACTCCGGCGCAATCCGCTCACTGAGGATCCAGACCTTCGTCGCGAAGTAGAGTCTGATCATCGCCGGATAGTCCGTTGCATCGATCAGGACGACCAGACTTCCCCCGTCCGTTCCGCGCGTTGACCGCACCGTCTCCTTGCGCCGCATCCGGCCGACCAGCGCGCTGAACCAGTGCGGCAGTGCATGCCGCGCATCAGCGCTCACCACGACTCGCGAACGCTTTCCAGTCAGGTCGGCGAGCGCCACCTGTCCATACCACTTGCCCCGCGCACTTCCGCGCGTCGCCGGGGAGAACGTCAGCGAGCGATCGGGGAGTTCTTCCCAGGCGCGAAGCCGTGGCGTCGTACGCGGGCGAACCTCGACGCGTCCGCCGCGCTCACGCGGTACGCGAACGATGAATTCCCATTCGTTGCGCGACGGCAGGTTGGTGTCGACCACCGCGAAAGTCTGCTCGGTGCCGCGGACCGGTTGCCCGGCAAAGGCCCACGACGCCGGCCTGGTCTGCAACGACGTGACGAGCACCCGGTCGAGCCGGTACCGTTTGCGAGTCCGCATGACCAGATCATACCGCGCGGTGCAGGCGGGCGCCAACGCAGGTCACGGTACCGGTTGAAATCGATAGCACCACGCTTCGCCATCGAGTACCGTTTCGCCGCCGTCCCGCCAGACCCGGATTGCCAGCTGCGTGACCGGCTTCGTCGCGTGAACCTGCAGGACAGTAGCCTCAGCGGTGATCGTGTCGCCAATGAATACCGGTGCGGTGAATTTCCAGTCCTGACTCAGGAACACCGTCCCGGGCCCCGGCATGTCCATCGCCACAAGCGCGTGCAGCAGGCCGGTGGTGAGCCCGCCCTGCACGACCAGACGTCCGAACTTCGTTGCCGCGGCAAATACCGGATCGAAATGCAGCGGATTCCGATCGCCGGTGATTTCCGCGTACATCCGGACGTGCTCCGCCGTGAGTGTGAGCGAACGCGAAGCGCGCTGACCAACGGAAAGAGTCATGGCGATTGACCTCAAGCGGTGATCACGCTCGCGCCCGGCGACATCTGGAACGTCATCCTCACCACATCGATCGAGGGCAGTCCGGCCCTCCAGGCCAACAAGCAGTAGCGCACCGGCTCGCTTACCGGCCGGTCGTCAGAACCCGGCTGGTCGCTCCCCGAC
>JBOHRY010000287.1:0-3573 GCA_050732955.1 Gemmatimonadales bacterium
CGCCGGTGGTGGTGTCGCCGCTGTTGCACGCGGCAGCCATGAGCACCAATCCGGCGACCAGAAGGTGAGAATGCTTCATAGGGGGCCTCTCCGTTTAGTGATGGGGACCGCAAATCAGTCCCCGCACGGTCGTAGGACGGCTGAGCCCCCTCAGCGTTAACATCCGCAACACAGCGGAGCGGTATCTATCTGCGCGTATCAGAATGTAACGGAGGGGTGCTGAGCCTTGGGCGCTAAGCGTTTGGCGTTAGGAAGCCTTCGTCCAGGCCTTCCTAATGCTCGATGCCCAACGCTTAACGCCTAACGCTTGACTACAACAACGGCTCAATCGCCGCCAACAGCCCCGCCAATTGCTCCGGCATCACATCTCCCATGTGTCCGACGCGGATTAACCGATCCGTTTCGGCGTCGATGCCGGTGGTGACCTGCCATCCCTGGCGTGCCAGAGTGCCGGCGACTTCCACGGCCGAGCGTTCCGGCGCCAATTCGAGTGCGGTGACGGTATCGGAACGGCGACCTGGCGGCGCCAGGATACCGCAGCGACCGTGGCCTGCGACCCAGCGCTCGACCTGTTCGCGCATCCGGCGGTGACGATCGAATCGCGCCGGCAACCCTTCCTGCGCGATCCGCGCGAGTTGCGCTTCCAGCGCGTAAACCACGGGGAGCGCCGGTGTCTGGGGAAACCGGGACTGCTCCGCGGCGGCGAGGAGGTCCAGCGCATCGAGATAGAATCCGCGCGCGTCGTTTTCTCGCGCTCGCGTGACGAATCGTTCGCTGGCGACACCAAAGGCGAGACCCGGCGGAATACCGATCGCCTTTTGAGATCCGGTCAGGACGAAGTCGGCGCCCCAGCGATCGGCTTCGACCGGCATGCCCGCGACTGACGACACACAGTCGACGATGGTGATGATGTCATCGCGCGAGCGGAACCGCTCGATCAGTTCCGCCACCGGTGCCAGCGCTCCGGTGGAAGTCTCCGAGTGGACCATGGTGACCGCATCGATCGGTGGTCCGTCGAGCATCTCGTCGAGAAGTTCCGGCTCGAGCACTCCGCCGCGTTCGACGTGCAAGCGCACCACATCCTTGCCGCAGCGTTCGGCCACGTCGGCAAAGCGCTCGCCGAAGGTGCCGCCGACGACGCAGAGCACCTGGTCGCGGACGCCGCCGCGGACGGCGGCTTCGATCATCGCCGTGGCCGAACCGGTGGCGAGCATGACCGGACGAGTAGTTCCGAAGAGCGCCTTGAGTCCTGGTTGCACTCGACCGACGAGTTCACGCGCCTCCGGGCCGCGATGACCCATCATCGGCCGAAGCATCGCGCGCGCGACGTCGGCGTCCACCTCGACCGGTCCGGGAATGAAGTACCGACCCGAGAGAGTCATGCTGTAATCGCGGTGGTGGTCATCACGCTGTAGCCCTTCGCTCGCCAATCGGCGATCAGCATCTCACTGGCGCCCTCGTTGATGCCGCGGATCGCATCTTCGACCACGACCAGTGTCGCTTGGGGGCAGCGGCGGGCGATTCCCTCGACCGCGGCGCGGGTGCAGAAATCGGTCGCCACGCCGTACACGATCACTCGCTCCGGGGCGAGCGTCGCGAGCACTGTCGCCGCGTTCGGATTCCAGCGGAAGACATCGGTGCCGGGCTTGTTGAGCAGGAAGTCGCCGTGATGTTCCCGCACGGCGCGCCTCACGTCTTCCTGGTCGAGCGGCACCGGCTGGAAGAGCAGCGGCGAGCGGAGCGTCGTTGCAGCGATCTTTCGCTGTCCGGCCGTGCCGCGCATGCAATGCGGCGGAAAGGTCGTCACCCAGTCAGGATTGTCGGTGATTTCGGCGTGCCCGATGTCGTGATCGTCCGCCGTGGCGACGATCGGAAGGTCGAGGGCGTGCGCCCAGTTGGTCAGCGCCTGCAGATTCGGAATAATGGTCTCTGCACCGGGCACGGCGAGCTTCCCCTGGGCCATGATGAAATCGACCTGGGTGTCCACGTCCCAGCAGATGACCGCGCCCAAGCTCGATCTCACCGCACGCTCTCCAGCCGAGGACTGGGCCGGTATTCGCGGCCCACCTTGGCGCACGGCTTTCCTTCCAGCTGAACGACGTCAGCCGTGAAATCGAACCGGCCCTGGAAGAGAGACGAGCCAACGCCGTACGCATCCACGGGCACTCGCAGCGTCTCGAACTCGCGGATCTTTTCCGCGGTGAAGCCCCCAGACACGACGATGTGCACGTCCACGTATCCGGCCGCATCGAGCGCCTGACGCACGTTACGGACCAGTTGCGGGGTGACACCGGTGGGTTTGGCGCGCCCCATCATCGGAATGACCGAACGATCGACCAGCATCTCGCTGGTGTCGATGCGCACGCCGTAGAGTGCGGGACCGAGCGCCGCGGCGAGGTCGAGCGAAGTGCGGACGCAGTCGTTTTCGAAATCGACCAGGGTGACGAGCCGGATCGCGCCATCCATGTGCTCGAGGAACTTCTGCGACGCCTGCACCGTGTCGCCGCCGTATGCAGCGATCAGGCCATGCGGCACGGTGCCGATTCCCTCGCTCCCCCACCATGAGGCCTGCGCGTAGGTCGAGACACCGATGGCGCCCGCGATATGCGCGGCGTATCCGTCGCCGGTCTGCACCAGCCAGTGATCGTGCCGCGCCGGGAAGAACATGATCTCCTTGGGTCGGGCAGCTTCCACCACTCGCCGGGTATTGGTCCCGACTCGCGTGCGGCGGGCCAGCACGCCGAGAAAGAGCGTCTCGAGATGCGCGAAGTGCCCGTACGGTCCTTCGATCTCGAGCACGACTTCCCAGGGTGCAATCGCGTCGCCGTCGTACAGCGCCTTGACGCGCAGGTCGGACCAGCTGGTGCTGCAGAGCTTGAGGATGGCGATGGCCTCGTCGATCCCGCCCAGGAGCGCGTGCGCCTTGCCGAATACCTGCATGGTGACGCGCGGATTGTGGTGATCGCGCTCGAGGACATTCCTGGCGCGGACGAAGTACTTGTCGGAGTAATAGCCGGCACGCATGCGTTCGACCGGCAGATGGAAGATCGCGGGGTCCAGGCGCGGACGGGGCAGGCTCATCGGCAATAATCTACCGTCGGCCCGTCACAGCGCGTGGGCCGGCCGCCGGCGCCGAGCGGTCTACGCCAGCATCGACCGCTGGCCCTTCCCGTTCTGCTGATTGATGAAATCGAGCACCAGCTGCACCTTGGCCGGCGACATCGTTCGCGTCAACGGCATATTGAGTGTGGTAAAGAATCCGGGCGATCCTGGAATGTTGAGGCGTTGCTTGATCAGTGCGCCCTGCTGCACGATCGAGTCGGCCAGATTGAGCGGGATGTATTTCGACATCGCCGGAAACAGCAGCGCGTAGTAACGGAGGACGTTGGCGTAGACATCGGCCCATTGCAGCGGGCCCTTGGCGTACAGCGCGGAAAAATCATCCGCTGCGTAGATCCGGATCGAGCTGTAGTTGCAGGTCGACCAGGCCGGAACGCTGTCGCCGAAAACCGTGGTATCCGTCTGATACGAGAGAATCGTTGCGCCACTCTGCACCGCCGAGATCTGGATCTC
>JBOHRY010000288.1:0-1607 GCA_050732955.1 Gemmatimonadales bacterium
GCTCAACATGGCGATCGCGGGCCTGCGCGAATTGCGACCCAATCTCACTGCACAGCAACGCTCCGGTCTGGTGTTTCTCCAGGCAGCCCGCGATTACCGCACCGGCAACGGCCCCAGGCCCGACGGCGTCCACCATCGCTGGTGGACGCGGTAGTATTACCGGGAATTACCCAGCCAATTCCCGGAGTTTCCGACATGCGCCGTACCGTAACGCTACCGTTGACACTTGTGCTGCTCGCCGCTTGCCATCACGCCGCCCCACCAGAAACTCAGCCGGTTCCCGCTCGCCCAGCTCCTCCGGCAGCGCCTCCTCCGACAGCCGCGCCAGTCACCGGTCGCGGTGCCGCGGGACCCGCCGTCGACACCACACGCTACGTTCGCAGCACGCCGCCGACTGATCCGGTGATCCAGCTGATCTGGGCCGAGGGGATGCTACGCTCGCAGGTGATGAACCTGGCGCAGGTGCTCTTTGACTCGATCGGGCCGCGCCTGGTCAACTCCGATCGCTACAACGCCGGCCAGGACTGGCTGATCGCCAAGTACCAGTCGTGGGGGATCAGCGCGGAAAAGCAGTTGTGGGGAACATGGAACTGGTGGGACCGCGGCGTCACGCACCTCGACCTGATCGCGCCGCGGGTGCGCACGCTCGAAGCGACGATGCTCGGCTGGAGTCCCGGTACGAATGGCCAGCCCGTCGAAGGCGAAGTGATCACCCTGCCGAGCGATATCTCGGAAGCCGGGATGGCGGCATGGCTGCGCAATGCGCGCGGGAAATTCGTGCTGACGCCAGCTCCGGGCATCGGCGGCCCCGGCGCACCCAATCCGACCTGTCGCTCGCAGGCCAATCTCGTGGACTTCGGACAGCCGGGTCAGTGGGCCAGCGACAGCGCCAAGCGAGTGCAGTGGGCCAACGCCTATCGCGCGCGACTTCCGCGCGGCAGTGACACCACGCGCAACGGAAAGCGCGACTACTCGTTCCAGTGGCCCAAGGACGCCGGTGTCGCGGGGATCCTCTCGACCTACTGGTCCGGCTATCCCGGCACCGACAAGGTTTTCGGCAACCCACGCCAGCAGGTGCCGACGGTGGACGTGACATGCGAGGACTGGAACCTGCTTTACCGCCTGGCGGAGAATCGTCAGTCACCGCGCGTGCGGCTCACTGCTGATGCACGGACCGAGGGCGAGAAGCCGGTCTTCAACGTGATCGGTTCGATCAAGGGCTCCGAGCATCCCGACGAATACATCGTGCTCTCCGCCCACTACGACTCGTGGGACGGCGGCTCGGGTGCGACCGACAACGGCACCGGCACGGTTGCGATGATGGAAGCGATGCGAATCATCAAGGCCGTCTATCCGCACCCACGGCGCACCATCCTGGTCGGCCACTGGGGCGGCGAAGAACAGGGACTCCTGGGCTCGCGGAGTTTCGTCGCCGACCACCCCGACATCGTCAACCGGGTACACATGGGATGGAACCAGGACAACGGCACCGGGCGAATCGTGAACATGGGTCCCGGTCCCTTCACCGGCGCCACCGATCGACTGGTGAATTACCTCAAGGAGATGCCGGCGCAGGCGACGCACTGGATCAAGATCGGCGGGCTCGG
>JBOHRY010000289.1:0-3472 GCA_050732955.1 Gemmatimonadales bacterium
GAGCCGCGACATTCCGCAGTACGAAGAGATCCGTGGCCGGAAGTACCACGAGATCGAGCGCAACCAGAAGATTCTCCGCAGTCAGGCAGGCAAAGCAGACGGCACTCCACCGGAGCAGGCGATTGCCGGTCCGCCGCCAGGCGCGAAAGAGCAGCACCGTGCACCACAGGGCAGCCGCCGCGCAGAGCAGGTAAACGATGACCGCCACCCTACTTGTCCCTTCGTAGCTGGAACGCCCTGGCGAACTCCAGGACGCTCGCGCCGGGCTTGGCGTGTATCAGGTTGGTCACGGAGACGAGGTCGATGGAATAGATCTGCGCCAGATCGTCCACGTCACGCCGAAGTTCCGGATCGACCGGCGCATACCGGTAGCAATCCTCCTGCTCCTCGAAGAAACCCTTCCGCGCGAGCATCGCGAGAACATACGCTGCGACCGCCGGACTGACGTAGAGCCTGGCGCCCGCCTGGTCAGCCGACCACTCGCGCTCCGGCGATTTCCGCAGGAGCAGGATCGCCTCCAGTTCGGCGACCGAATCGATCTGACGCCTGATCAGCGATCGCACGTGTTCGGGAATGTCACTTCTCCCGTCAATCTTCTCTCCCACTTCTCTCTTTTCCTTCTCCGTTCTCTCCGGCGTTCTGGAATTCCACCCGCGAGCGCTCGCCTGTTTTCCCGGGTGACAATTCGCAATGTATTCACTGGTCAGGAATCGCGCAGTGCCACCAGTGGATCGACCGTCGCGGCGCGGCGAGCCGGGAGATAGCTCGCCAGCAGTGTCACCAGCGCCAGCCCGATCGGGATCACCGCAAACACCACCGGATCGAGGGGACTGATGCCGAAGAGAAACCCGCGCATCACTCGCGTTCCCGCCAGAGCCAGGACCATCCCGATGACCACGCCGATCAGCACCAGCCGCATGCCGTCGCGCACGACCATGCCGAGGACAGTGGCGCCGTCAGCGCCGAGTGCCATGCGCACACCGATCTCTCGAGTGCGCTGGCTTACGGTGTACGAGACCACGCCGTACAATCCGACGGCGGCCAGCACCATCCCGAGCAATCCCATCGCACCGGTGACGACGGCGGCGATCCGTTCCGGCAGCAGGACCACGCTGGTTGCGGCATCCAGGGTCAGCACTGGCGGCGTGGGCAACAACGGATCGAGTCCGTGCACGGCATCGCGGATCGGTGCGGTGAGCGATGTCGCCGCACCGGTGGTGCGCACCAGCAGATGCACATCCGACTCCCAGTTCTGCGCCAGTGGGAGATATGCGAAGGGGTGCGCCGGCTCGCCGAGCGAGGTGTAGCGCGCGTCGCGCGCGACACCGATCACGGTCCAGGTCGTCGCGGCGGTGAATGGCCCGCCGCCCGTGAACGTCCGGCCGAGCGGATTGGCGCCCGGCCAATAGGTCCTGGCGAAGGTCTCGTTGACGATCGCGACGTGCGAGGCGGTGGCGTCATCGCTGGCGGCGAAATCGCGGCCCCGCGCCAGCGGGATCCGCACCACATTGAAATATCCGGGCGACACGGTCGCGATATCGACGCCGACCATCCCGTCCGGTCCATCGGGGTGCTCCGGCACATAGCCTTCGATGCGGTATTCGTCCGACGTCGTCGCGCCAGTCAGCGGCACCGGTGTGACGAACGAAACAGCAGTCACTCCCGGTGTCGCGAGCAGCCGCCGTTGCAGTTGCTCATAGAATGTCGTGGCGCGAGCCTAGTCGTACCCCGAGCTGCTGAGATCCAGTGCCGTGGTCGCGACGTGCGCCGACTCGAAGCCAGTCGGCAGCTGCACTCCGCGGGCGAGTGCACGCAGGAACAATCCGGCCGACATGAGCAGCAACAGCGAAATCGCCAGCTGCCCGATCACCAGCCCGTTGCGGAGACGGGAGCGACGCTGGCCCGCACCCGCGGTGTCGCTGCGGAGCCCCGCGCCCGCATCCGCACGCGTGGCGTCGAGCGCCGGTGCCATGCCGAACAGCACGCCGGTGACGAGTGCCACGGCCAGCGCCACCGCGAGTACCCGGTAGTCGGGAGTGAAATCGGCGCTGACCGGTATCGGCACCGGGAGGCGGATGGTACTCGCCAGCCGCGTTGACCAGAACGCAATGGCGAAACCGCCGAGTGCGCCGCCGAGGAATATGATGACGCTTTCGGTGACCAGTTGCCGAACCACCCGGCGACGCCGGGCGCCCAGCGCGATCCGCACCGCCATCTCGCGACGCCGCGCGGCTCCGCGCGCGAGGAGCATGCTGGCGACGTTGACGCTCGCGATCATCATGACGAGGACGGCAATGCCGACGAGCAGCAGCATGAAGCCGACCAGGATTGCCCGGCCTTCCTGCGGTATCCCGGTAAGAGCCGCCACACCGATGCCGGTGTCCTTGTCGATCACCCCGGTCCGTGCCAGCGCGCCGGCGATCGCCATCACGTCGTCCTGCGCCTGCGCCGCGGTCATCCCCGGCTTGAGGCGAGCGAAGAGCATCAGCCACGCGGCGTGGTAGTTGGTGAGCAGGCCGGATCCGCGGCCGAGCTGGTCGGCCATCGCGAGGGGCAGCCATGCATCCGTGCGGACGAGAGGCATGACGCCGGAGAACACCTTGGGGGCAACGCCGATCACGGTATACGGCGCGCCGTTGATCAGCACACTCCGGCCGATGATCGACGAATCACCGCCGAAGCGTCCGCGCCAGAAGGCTTGGCCCAGCACGATCTCGGCGTGGCCGCCGGGCGCGTCATCGTAGTCCGGCGCGAAGAACCGCCCGAGTGCCGGATGGACGCCGAGCACCTGGAAGTATGTGCCGGAGACGATGTCGGCAAACGCCGACGTGCCCTGCGCTCCATTGCTGACCGTGATCTGCATCGCCGACCACGCAGCAACTCCGGTCATGGTCCGGTTCCGTTCGAGCAAGTCACGATAGAGCGGGGCCGACACCGACTGTTCGGCGTGTCCGCCGGGGCCGCGCTCGGTGCGCGCGAGCGTGACCACCCGGCCGGGATCGGTGATGCCGGGAATGGGGCGGAGCAACAAGGCGTTCGCGGCGCTCAGTATGGTCGTCACGACTCCGCTGCCGAGGGCGATCACCAGCATGGCGACCACGGTGAACGTCGGGGTCTTGCGCAGCATGCGCAGCGCGTAGCGGATGTCCTGCAGCAGGGTCTCGAGCACGGAATCTCCGGGCGGGCGAGCGGGCGGTAGTGGTGTTTCCGGCGCCAGTCGGTTGGCGATCGACTGTTGCAAGTCGGCAATGCGTTCGGGAACCGCGGTGCGGAGCAGGTCGAGGATGATGGCGCACCAGAACCGCGGCACCCCCGTCGGGTGCGATCGGCGCACGCCTGCGTATTGATCGGCAAAGAGCTGCCGCATATCCACACCGAATCGACGCCTGAACGCCGGCGGGTAGACGAGCAGCAGGAGACGGTAGAACCGCTCGGAAACGCGGACCACCCGATCGTCACTCATGTGGTGCCG
>JBOHRY010000290.1:0-3919 GCA_050732955.1 Gemmatimonadales bacterium
GGCGAGACCGAGCAGCCGAAGTGGATTCGGGATCGGGCGGTGCATACTAGCGCCTCGTCACCGTCGCCGGCGACCGACGCATCGTGGAGATCACCAGTACGCTCAAGAGGATGCAAGGCGCGCCGGCCAGCGTACGCACGGAAAGCGGCTCACCGGCCGCGAAGTAGCCCAGCAGCACGGCGACCACAGGGTTGACGTACGCGTAGGTGGACACACGAGTCGGCGAAACATGGTGGATCAGCCAGAGATACGCGGTGAACGCGGCAATCGACCCGGCGACGATCAGGTAGAGGAGCGCCAGCCACGCGTGGGGCGACACCGTTCGCGGATCAAAGCCTCGCCCCTCACCCAGGACAATCGCGGCCACCGCGAGCCAGAGACCGCCCGCCAGCATCTGCGCGCCGGAACTCATCGCCTGGGACGCGGGAAGCCGCAATTTGCGGGTGAGCACCGACCCCACTGCCCAGCCGATCGATGCAACCAGCAGTGCAGCAGCACTGATCCGATCCACCGCGGCAGTTCCCAAGCCCAGCGAGTCGCTGGTCAGCACCGCGACACCGATCAGCCCCAGCGCGAGTCCCCCGGCCAATCGCCACGAGAGCCGCTGGCTGCCGAGGATGATGATCTCCGACAGTGTGGTAAAAGCGGGGATGGTGGCCTGCATCACGGCCGTAACACCCGACGTGATGCGCGTCTCGGCCCAGAAGAGGAGTCCGTAATTGAGGAGAAAGAGCGGCAGCGCAAGCAGGAACGCCGAGCGCCACTCGCGTGCGGTTGGGGCCGCGACGCCCCGCGCCAGCAACCATCCCACCATCGCGCCGCCCGCGACGAGGAACCGGATCGCGGCCAGCAGGACCGGCGGCACTTCGTGCACGCCGATCCGGATAGCCAGAAACGTCGATCCCCAGACCAGGTAGATCGTTGCGAAAGCGAGCAGCGTCTGCCAGAGCGGGGGTCGGCTCTGCTTACCCGCTGCCGTAATATTCGGGGCGTGAGTCACGACTAGTGTGCGAAGCGGTACACAACGACGTGCTCAGTCCATCCGTCAGGATCTCTCGTGCGGCCAAGCAGGTACTCGGCACCGATCTCCATGATGTCAACACCTGCGGGAACGTCGATTTCGCCCAGCCAACGCGCCGATGGATCGAAGACATCCCAATGCTGCACCGAGGTGGAGTCGCCATCCTCGCGGGCCCAGACCGAGCCGTCGCGACTAACGACCAGCTGCGCGAACGCCGGATGCGTCTCGGCCGGGATGAGCCAGGCGAGCATTGCCTGGACGCCTGCGCGAGCGGAAGGGGCATGAGCAAGTTGCTCGTTGCGGAAGGCAGTGATTTCGGCCGGAGTGACCGTTGCGGGCGTACGCTGCATGCGTCCGACCAGTCGAAGCATCCCGTCGAGATTGTATTCGCGAATCTCGAAGTGGCGTCCGTCTGTGTACCAGAGGCTTCGTTGCCCAGCCGCTACACTACTTCTGACGGTGAAGGGTCTCAGCCCGGTCTCCATGACCGGCCCACCGTTGGCAGGATAGACAAAGGAATAGGCGTCGCCTGACAAAAGAGTGGCGATGGGCTCGAGTGAGCCATTCGGCAGGACATGCCAGGTGGAGAGGCTTTCGGCGTGCCAGGCGATTTCCGGCCGGTACATCCGAAGATCACTCCACCCGAGCAACCCACCATCCGCGAGGACGCCGAGTGGGCGCAGACCAATGATGTGCTCTGGAACCGGAGGCGGGTGATCGATTGCGAGAAAGCTCACGACCTTGCCGTCGGCGGTGAGCATGGTCGAGCGGTGTTGGAAGATGTCGAACAGCAGAATTGTGTCGCCAGACACATTGAGCATGTATCCGTCACTGGTCAGCGCTCCCGGACCTGTCGGCGGAACGATCCTGCGGATGACGTGTCCCACCGCATCGAAGATCTTGACCGCGCCGTACTTCCAATCGGCGACGACAATCCGTCCATCCTCAAGTCGAACGGCCGCGCTCACGGCGCCAATCCTTCCATCGGGCGCTCCAAACGACGATCCCACCATGAGTTCCGGCTGACGTCCGAGACGTTGTGCGCTTTCGGCGGTCCAGAGCGGCGCCTGGCTTTCCACGATACGAATGCCAAGGCTGTCGCGCACGACGGGCGTTTGCGCGGCCGCGACGGAAACGCACAAGCACGCAAGCGTGACTAGAGAGAATCGACGAGGCATGGTTTCGATTGCAATCATACCATCGCTGCACCGGGACGCAACGATCTGCGCCCTGCAATCCCGCCAGCCCAGAATCGGGCCAATAGGCAGCTAGCGCCGTCCCCGATCCACACGACCATTGGTACGCAGTAGAATTATGAGCCGACCACTCGGGCCGGTTGCCACACTCGACGCCGGATCAGGAACCCGAAATGATCGCCCAGCGACTCACCCCTATCCTGAACGTGTCGGACATCCAGGCGAGCTTTGCCTGGTTCGAGAAGCTCGGTTGGAAGAAGGGCTGGGACTGGGGCGATCCGCCGACATTCGGCGGCGTCTGCTCCGGTGATTGCGAGATCTTCCTCTGCGAAGGTGCGCAGGGTGGTCGAGGTCGCGGCAACGAGGTGTCGACGTTTGGCCCGGAAGGCAATGACGCGAGCGACAAGGGCGTCTGGATGTCGGTCTGGGTTGACGACGTCGACTCGATCCACCGTCATTGCCTGAGCAACGGCATCGAGATCACCTGGCCGCCAACCGACATGTCCTGGGGTGTTCGCGAAATGCACGTCCGGCATCCCGATGGGCACGTCTTCCGCATCAGCAAGGGACTGGAGGAAGAGAATGAGCAGGATTAGCACACTCGCCGTGGTGCTCACCCTGATGGCTGCCAGTGGCACGCAGCTCCACGCCCAGCGGAACGCGGCAGTGACCGATTCGGCCCGGCTGCAGGGCACGTGGACCATGATTTCGGGCAGCGCGTCGGGAATGGTCATGCCCGCCAACATGGTTGCCGGGATGAAGCGCGCGGCAGTCGGCAACCAAGTGACAATCACGATGCACGACCACCCTTACTTCAGCGCCACGTTCACGTTGAACCCAGCCGCTACGCCGAAGGCGATCGACTACCAGATGACCGGTGGGCCGACGACCGGCTTCCGCCAGCTCGGCATCTATGAAATTCGTGGCGACACGGTGCAATTCTCGTTCGGGGCGCCCAACGCCGCACGCCCTGTGACATTCGCCTCCGTAACCGGCGATGAACTCACGGTGTCCAGGTGGGTGCGCGTCAAACCGTGACGAGTCAGCCAGTCTCGTCCTCAGTCGCTCGTTGACACGAAAGGCACGTCGTCATGTCCACCGGCACCGTCCGCCTGAACCGCGTGTTGCGCGCACCCGCCGACCGCATCTATCGCGCGTTCCTCGACGCCGACGCGATGGCGAAGTGGCTTCCGCCGCACGGCTTCACCGGCAAGGTGCACCACATCGACGCCAAGGTCGGTGGCACTTACCGGATGTCGTTCACGAACTTCACGTCGGGCAACGCGCATTCGTTCGGCGGCACCTTCGTCGAGCTGGTGCCCGCCGAACGCATCCGCCATACCGACAAGTTTGACGATCCCAACCTGTCCGGCGAAATGACCACGACGATCACCTTCAAGAAGGTGAGCGTCGGTACCGAGATGAATGTGGTGCAGGAAGGCATTCCCGCCGCCATCCCGGTCGAGGCGTGCTATCTCGGCTGGCAGGAATCGCTGACACTGCTGGCGCAATTGGTCGAGGCGGCGATTCCGGGGTAACGCCGCGCGATCCGTCGCGCGGCTCGATCGTTGTTACAGGCCTGTCCTCGCCTCCATGTACTCCGGATACCGATCGCCGTGCACCGCGATCGTGCGCGTCAGCTCGTCGAGTTCGCGTAGATCCTCCGGTGAGAATTCGATCGCTACGGCGCCGATGTTCTCGT
>JBOHRY010000291.1:0-5327 GCA_050732955.1 Gemmatimonadales bacterium
GCCTGGCGTCAGTCGGCGGGAGAGTGGCGCTCTATCCGCCGGCCGGTGGCGTCATCGCTGACGGCCACCATGTGCGCCAGCCGCGGTTTCTCCGATCGAACACCGATCTCCTCGTGGGTCGCATGCGATACCGAGTCCGGGTGCTGCGGTGATGAGGCCGACGTCGTTTCTCCTGGCGATGATTCTGCTCCCCGCGGCAGCGATGAGTCAGGCATCGCCAGCCAGGGTGAAGCTGGTCCGCTGTGCGGCAGCGAGTCCGACACCGTGCGCCACCGTCACCATGGAGCTGGACCAGCAGGAAGGCGCGGCAGCCGCCGAGGTGAACGACAGCACGGTCGGTGCAGCGTGGCGAGGCCGACTCGGCGGTGTATCGCTGGCCGGTGCCGGTGTTTCATCGCCGCAGAGTGCCGCCCGCGGTCATCGCCTGCTCGTGCTGGTGGACCGCGGTGCCGCAATGCTGGGCGACCGCATCACCTTTGCACGGGTTTCGCTCAAGGCGTGGCTCGCGGGGCTGGACACGACGGGGCTGCGGATCGCAGTCACCGGCTTCGCGGCGAGCGACACGATGCACGGCATCGACGCGGCGCGGTTCGGATCGATGCGTGACGCGATTGCGGCCGTCGATCAGCTTCCGCCGCCGGGACCACTGGATTCCGCATCGGTTGCAGCGGCGATCGCCCGGGCCATCAACCGCGTCGAACGCGAACTACCACGTAGCTCGGCGACCGACGGCGGCGTGCTGGTGATCGCTGCCGACGGGGAAGACCTGTCGGTTGCAGCGGGCAGTGCGACGGCGTGGGACGGGTCAAGGCCGCCTGGCTCAGCGGCGCGACGGATCTGGGTGATCAGCATGGGATCTGTCGGTGCTGCCGGTCCTGACCGTGCCGTCGCGGGCGGCGCGACGACGGTGCTTCGAGTTGCGACGGATCCCAATGCGCTTGCCAACGCATTGCACCAGGTCGCGCGCGAACTCTCGCGGGGGCGACAACTCACTTTCGGCCTCGGTGCCACGGAAGCTGTTGCGCTGGGCCGCACCGCCATGACGGGTCACGTGGAACTTCGCCAAGGGAGCACGGTTCTGGCTGTCCGCAGAATATCATGGCGGCCCCCGTTACTGGCGATGCCGGTGTTTCAGGGTGTCGCGGATAGCAATGCGCTCAGCCCGGCGCTGAAGGAGATCCTGCTCGTCGGCGGGAACAGTTCAATGCGTTCGCTGGTGGCGCTGTTGATGGGCCTGCTCGTCATCTCGGCCTGGTTGCTGGTGCCGCGCCTCGGATGGACCGAGGAGGAGATTCAGGTCAAGCGATCGCATCCGTCGTCGGTGACCCGAAGCGACACCGTGACCAGCGCAGTCGTCGAGACCGCGCCTCGCAAGCCCGCGGACATCACCCAGCAGACGGCGCGGCGTACCGCGATGAAGCGATGACTCGAACGGGTCGCGTGCTTCTCGTGCTTGGTCTCGCGGGATTTGCGGCGCCTCCGCACGCTGTTGCGCAAGGCGATAGCTCCCCGGCAGGCGCGGCGCAGCTGCGGCAGGAGAAAGCCACGCTGCTGCACTTCTGCCAGCAGATGGATCAATCCTCGGCGCACACGGTGCAAGGCATCCGCGACCGCACCGACTGCTGGAAGCGGATGCAGCTGGAGGGAATGGGTGACTCGGTGGTCGACGCGGGATACCGGGCAGCTGTGGCCGACTACGATGCCGCGATGAAGACCGATTCCACCAGGCTCGCCGGCGACGCAATCGACCAGAAGCTGGCGGCCGTGCAGCGAGCCATCCTGGCGCGCGACCTGACCGGAGCTCGACAGACCGTCGATCGGGTCCTTGCCGCGCAGCCGGACAACCAGCGCGCCCTGGCGTTCCGCGACCGGATCGTCGCGCTGGAGAAGACGCGGCGTGTTCGCCAGGTGCTGTTCGGCATCGCGGGCGCGGTACTCCTCCTGGCGATCGTGATCGCGGCGAGTTCGCGTCTGCTGGTGGCCCGCCACCGACGCAAGCTGGCTCGCCAGACTGCCGATGCGTCGCAGCGGACCGGAGTGCTCGAGATCGTGGACGGTGTGGGTCGGGGCAAGGTCTACACGATGACCGGACCGATTTTCAGGATCGGCTCGGCAGAGTCCGACCGCCCGGAAGAGAAGAACGATATGGTACTCAGCGACGCCGGCGCGTTCATCTCCCGGTACCATTGCGCCATCGTGCGCAAGGATGGACGCTTCTTCCTCATCGATTCGTCGCTCAATGGCACCTATATGGACGAGGTCCTGCTGGAGCGCGGCGAGCACAGAGCGCTCGAGGATGGTGCGGAGTTTTCGCTCGCCGGCATGTCACGAGTCAAGTTCCTGCTGATGTGACGGCGCAACCCGCGTCGTTGATCACTGCGGGGAGGACTCCGACTGGTGAGCGCTGCGCCGTCAAGCAGCTTCGCCCGGGTGACGGCAACCGCGAGGATCTGGCGCTCCGGCTCGACAACGAATGTCGCGTACTCCAGCACCTCGCTGGAACGCCGGGCGTGATCCGTCTTCTCGGCGTTCGGGAGGATCCTCTCGCGTTGCTGCTCGAATGGGCCGACGGCGGATCACTTGATGACTGGTTGTGCGGCGAATCAGCGGTAGACGCTGAACGCATCCGATTCGCGCGCGACCTCGTTGCCGCAGTAGCAGCCTGCCATGCCCGCGGCGTGACGCATCGAGATATCAAGCCATCCAACCTGCTTCTGGTAGGCGCTCAGCTACGCGTTGCCGACTTCGGGCTCGCCGCGTGGGGAACACCGCGGCGGGCGTTGCCTGACGGTTGGGAAGAGGACGGGGTTGGAACGCCACCGTGGTCCGCACCAGAACTCGGGCGGGGCGGCGATGCGAGCGTCGCGCCTGCGGTCGACATCTACGGCGTGGCTCGTACGCTTGGCGTGCTGCTGCCGGCAGGTGAACTAGCCGCCGGCCGGATCACCGATTGGATGGCCGCGGCGCTCAGTGAGGTCCCCAGCGATCGGCCCGCGTTCGACAGATTGCTCACGCTGTTGTGAATCCGGCCACCGCATGGTGGTCCAGTGGTCCCGGCGATTGGCGAACCGGTCGATGTGCAGGTGCAGACCGGTTGCGGCCTCGAACAGCAATCCAGCCCTGACCGCCGCCCGCACTTCACGCTGCAGGATCGAGTCGCGCGAGAAGTCCTTGATCCGGATATGTCGCGCGTGCGCCTGATCGATGATGAATGCCACCTCGGCCGGGCTCAGCGCCTTGATGCTGAGATCGATCGCCCCACCTTTGCCGTACAGCGCGACATGCTCGGCGTGGTCGCGACCCGTGACCACGATGTCGCGCCCGAACTGGTCCCTGAACCCGGCGGCCATCAACTGGAACTGCGCGGCAAAGGCATCGACGGTGAGCGACGCCGTCTTCAACTGCTCAGCCGAAAGCGGTGACGTCGCGCGGGCGTAATTCGACGGCACGGCAAGCCGCTGTTCGCGATAGATACTCGCGACCGATGCTTCCAGCGCACGGATACGTGGCGCGACCAGGGGATTGGTTCGCAGGTCGCTGAGTGCCAGGGTATTGACCGCCTGCGCGAATTCCTGCGCCGCACCGTCGCCGAGCCCGAGTTCAAGCAGGGTTCCCCCGCGCTCGATATGATCATAGGACACGCTGAGCAGGGAGTCGAGTTCGCCGGCTTGCCGGTCGTTGAGCACGGCGATTCCCGTGTTGGCGCGGAACGCACCGTACCAGAGCGCGAGGCCGCCGGCCACCACGAGCGCCACGGCCACGACGAGCGCCGCGGTCGCGGACAGCGAGATGCGACGCCCGGGTCCGGGCAACGGTCCGTAGTGTCGGCGCCGCGGCGGTGCCAGCATGTCCGCCGCCGACTCCATGCGACGGGTTCGCTTCTCCCCGGATGCGAACTCCAGGTAGTACCCGCCGAGCCGGATCTGGTCGCGATCCCGCAACCGTGCGGGTTGGCTCAGCGCCACGCCGTTGATCTGGACCGGTCCATCGACCGCGCGCAACCACCAGCTTCCCTCACGTCGCTCAATCACGGCGTGGTGCGGCGCGATCCCCGGCGCTTCAAGTCGGACTTTGGACGACGGGTCTCTCCCGATCGTCACGGGACGGTTGGCAACGAATCGGTACGGAGCGGTAGTCGCGGGCGGGAGATGGATCAACGACGGCGTCGGCATCTGGTCATATAATCACCCGGGCCGGGTGTGCCCGCCAGCCGAATGGCTCATTCGTCCTGCGGTACCCTCGATCGTGGGTTCCCGGTAAATTCAGCCCATGGTCACCAGGCCGACTTCCTCAGCTGCGCTGGCGATGGACCGCATCCGCGACTCGGCGCTCCGGCCGATCGCCGAGCGGGTCGCCGAAGGGCGTCGCCTGGACGCCGCCGCGGGTCGGACGCTCTACCTGACGAACGACCTGATCGGGCTCGGAACGCTCGCCGATTTCGCCAATGCCAGACGCACCGGCGATCGGGTCTTCTTTTCGGCCAATCAGCACATCAATCCCACCAACGTCTGCATTCTCCGCAACACGTGCACGTTCTGCTCGTTTGCGCGAATGCCGCGTGAGGACGGACACTACACCCGCTCGCTGGACGAGGTGTTCCACGAGGCGGCGCAGGCCACCGGCGCGCCGACCCGCGAATTCCATATCGTGGGCGGACTGCATCCGAAACTGCGATTGAGCTACTACACTGACATGATTCGCGGACTCAAGGAGCGCCATCCCGCGGTGCACATCAAGGCGCTGACGGCGGTCGAGATCGCGCATCTTGCCCGGATCGAGAAACTCAGCATTCACGACACGCTGGTGGCGCTCAAGGAGTCGGGGCTCACGTCGCTGCCGGGTGGCGGCGCCGAGGTGTTCTCGACCGCCGTCCGCGCGACGATCGCTGAGCGCAAGTTGACCGGAGCGGAATGGATCGCGGTGCACCGCGAGGCGCACGGGCTGGGGATCCCGACCAACTGCACGATGCTGTACGGTCACGTCGAGACCGCCGCAGACCGGATCGAGCACCTCAGCATGCTGCGCGACCTGCAGGACGACACCGGCGGTTTCCTGACCTACATCCCGCTCGCCTACCATACCGAGCACAATGAACTCGGCGAGACGCTGGGGCGCGTGGGCACCGCGACCACCGGCTATGAAGATCTCCGCAACATCGCCATCGGCAGGCTCTTCCTCGATTCGATTCCGCATGTCAAGACGCACTGGCCAATGGTCACGCCGTTCATGTCGCAGATTGCCCTGGCGTTCGGCTGCGATGACGTCGAAGGAACGGTGGTGTATGAGCGCGTGTATCACGAGGCGGGTGCGCGCACCGACATGCATAT